>CABSBA010000016.1 GCA_902475825.1 uncultured Collinsella sp.
GGAATGGCGAATGGATGCGTCTGCAGGCCGCTCGGCATCGGGCTGATGATTCTTTTGAGTGGGATAAGCGGGCTCGGCATTTTCGTCCACTGGAGACTGCCCCGTATGCTCGGGATTTTATAAAGCTGTTGGCGCTTGAGCCTGGTGAGTCGGTGCTCGATATGGGGTGTGGGGCTGGGTCGATTGCTATTCCGCTTGCTCAGGCTGGGCATCCCGTGATTGCTGCCGACTTCTCTCCTGCTATGTTGGGCACGCTTGATGCTGGTATTGAGTACTATGGGCTCGAGGATCGCATTACACCGCTTGAGCTTGCTTGGGATGATGATTGGGATCTGGTTGGGCCGGTTGCCAAGGCTGTAGATGTTGCCTTTGCGAGTCGCTCGGTTACTACGAACGACCTGAAGGGGGCACTTGTCAAGCTTGACCGCACGGCTCGTCGGCATTGTGCTGTCACGATGGTCGCCAACTCCAGCCCGCGCTATGACCTGCACGTGATGAACGCCATCGGCGCCTCGGTTACCTGCAGTAATGGCTTTGTGTATGCCTTTAACATTCTCATTCAGATGGGTGCTCTGCCGCAGGTTACGTACTTTGAATCGCCTCGGCGCGACACCTTCGATAGTCTCGAGGCGGGCGTGACGGACTTCTCCCGTATGCTCGAACATGGCAACGAAGATAAAATCGACCGTCTGCGCGACTACATCGCCCAGCACATGATCGAGAATCCCCATGCCGGCGAGCCGGGGTCCAAGGGCGTGCCGCAGGGGCGCTATATGCTCGACCATATCCGTAAGGTCCGCTGGGCCTTTATTGCCTGGGCGCCAGTTTCCGCGAACCGCCTGTAGCCCAATTGCACCCGCGCCGCTTACCCGCTTGCAGCCCGCGCCGTCCACCCGCCCGGCATCCGCATTCTTTGCGAACTGGGCAAACGTGCTCCACACCACGCCGTTCCTGCGCTATCGTGGGACAGCTCACGTAGATTAAGGCCCCATTGCGGGGCGCCCCATACATAGAAAGCGAGAACCCATGGCACTGACAGGAGCCCAGGTCAAGCAGCTTCGCAGCATGGCCCATCACCTCAACCCCGCCATCATCATCGGTAAGTCCGATGTCAACGAGGGCACCGTCGAGCAGACGGTCGCCTACCTGGAGAAGCACGAGCTCGTTAAGTGCTCCGTGCTGGACGGCTCCAGCCTTTCTGCCCGTGAGGCCGCCGAGGAGCTCGCCGAGCGCTGCCACGCCGACGTCGTACAGGTTATCGGCCGCAAGTTCTCGCTGTATCGCGAGTCCTCGCGCAAGGATATCGAGAAGATCAAGCTCGTCTAAAACCGACTGGCCATACCGAGTAGCCTGCGGGCGTCCGAGTGATTCGGGCGCCCGTTTTTTATCGCTCGACAAGCACGCGCTTGAGCCTGCCTTCGACCAGGCGCTCATACAGGCGCCTTGTCTCGGGCTCGGGCACGCCTTGAACTTGCTCTCGCAGGTGGTGCATGTGGCCGCTGTATAGCTCGACAACATCGCGGCGTCGTCCCGCCGCACCGTAAACGCGCATGGCACAGCGAACCATGTCCTCGCGCGCCGTCTCTTGGCGAAGCCCCGATTCAACGAGCCAAATTGCCGATTGCAGGTCATTTTCCTCGAGAGCGGCATTCGCTCCCCTAATCATGCAGTCGATGTACTTGGATTGCATTATGTGGCGCATGCGCGTAAAAAACGTGGGATTGCAACCGGTGGGAACATACAGCGGCCCCGCGTAGAGCTGCTCAACCTTAAGACAAAGCTCAACCAGGTGAGGGCCTCTCGCGCCCATACGGTTTCCCAGGATCTCGCGGCTCAGCTGGTCAAAGAGCCTTACATCGGTCTTAACGTAGTCGCCGTTGAGCCCTATGCACTCGTTTTGGATGAGCACGCACGACTTGCCATCCGGCGTTGGACCCAAAGCCGAGCGCAAGCGCGATACCGTCGAATACAGATTGTTGCGCGCGGCGCTAAACTCGGCATGGGGCCACAACTCCATGGCGATTGTCTCGCGGTCGACCATGGCATCCATGCCCAACGCGAGCCGCTCGGCAAGTGTTGCCGCCTTTTTGCGACGCCACATCTTATCCGTGATGGGAAAGCCGTCGCGCTCGGCGCGAAATGTGCCAAACATGCGCATCTCAATATGGCCGATCGTATCGACAGCCTCAACCTCGCCCGCCTGGAACAGGTGCTCGCTTTCGCCCTCAAAATCATCGCGTAGTGAATACCGCGACAGCTCACGCACCGGAAGCTTCTTGCGAATCCTGACGGCAGGCTCGCCCAGACAGTGCATCGCAAGACGCGCAAATAGCCGATACGATGGGTCTAAAATCCCCGAGCGATTCATAGACATCCAGGCGGCAAGATCGCTATCGCGGCCCGCAGCGGCCAGGTGCAGCGCCACGATCCAGGCTTCTGAGCCACCGACCTGCGTCTTGCTAATGTCGAGCAGCTCCGCCTCTTCGCGAACCGATACCAGCGACGTATTGCGCAGGTACGCCACGCGCTCCAGCAGCAACGCGTTTTCGCGCATGTACGCAATCGATTCGTCGGCGAGCTTGAGCACCTGAACCGCGCGGAACTTCGCGTTGACCGGCCGCCCCTCCGCCAGCGATTGCCAACCCTCCAGCAATAACCCAAACAGCTGAATTTGATTGTCACGAACACGCACCGCAAAGCGGTCGAGCTCGCCAAACGCCACATCGTCGGTCACGGGCAAGCCCGCGAGCAGGCGCCGCGCCGCGAGCACCATACGCAGCCAAATGGATGGCGCCTTAAGCCCGCGGATATCGAGTGCCTCGAGTATCTGCGCCATCTTGTCATCGCGCTCGTCGGGTTTAGCAAACGAGCCGTCGAACAGCTCCACCAGCATATGGTCGGCCTGTATGAGAATCCCCGCGATGTCGAGCTCGCAATCATAAGCTTTGCACGCCTTGAGCTTCGCGAGAACATTGCCGTCTTCCGCTCGCTCGGTTAGGTGGCGCTTGACCTCGATATGCGCGGACAGCATGTCGAGCACCTCGCAGGATGTCTGTTCTTGCACAACAGGGTTGGCGGGAAGCCCCAGGTCATTGTCGCCGTAAAAGGCGATAGTAAGCGCCTGGGCTATTTTCCAGGTAGCGGAATCGACCTCGCGGGCCGCCTGGTCACCCGCACGTTCGATAACGGACGCCATATACCTTGCTAGCTTTGTATTGCACACGCTGACAGCCGCCAGATACACGCCGAGTGCCTCGGCGGGTGCCGGCTCTTGCTCCTGCTTTTCCGCATTGATCATCGCCGACGCCGCACGGCAAATGTCCCCTCCGTGCCCGGTCAGGGCAAGATCGGCCCCATACTGCCCGGCAAGTTCCAATACCACATGGCGGTCCAAGAACGCGTCGGCCAGGTCCATAGCCAAATCGCATCGGCCCGCCTTGATCAAAATGCGAGCAGCCCGCGATACAAGTTCGGGACGGATCTCGGCAACAAGCTTTCGCAGCCTCAGGCGCGCGTTGTCCTTAGCGCCCAAACACCTAAAGGTGCGATCAGACGGATCCACGCCAAAAATCGGATAATCGCGCACAAAGATGGACTGGTCGACCATCGAAAGCCTCACGCCGCACGCCTCTAGCTCCGCAATGCGGCCCTCGCCCATCAGTACCATCAAACAGGCAACGGTAAACAACAGGTTGTTCTCGAGCGATGCGAGATCGGCCAGCGCCGCACCGTACACGTTGACGATTTCGTTCTCGAGCAACCCGGCAACATCGCCCTGTCCATACATTCCCGTCTGCAGGGCAGATACCAGCTCGGGTACACCCTGTGTGAGCCGATAAAAATCGAGCGATGTGCTGATTGAGAACGCCGTGGCCCATGACGAATACTCATAGGCGTGCACCTTGAGCATCTGCGCATTGACTTTTACAGAATCGCCCAGCCCGTGGATAAGCAATCGGTTGGAGGGGCGGCAGGCAATAAAGACCCCCGTCCCCGTAGCACGTAAGCTGCGGATTCGATCGATGAGGTCCTCGGTTTCGTGCTGTTCGAGATTGGGCACGTTGTCGATCGCAACGAGCGAATGAGGTTTGTCCTTAAGCTCATCGGCGACAACCTCGAGCTGCATAAAGAGCTCGCGTCCAATCGCGCGGTCGGCCTCGATAATCCGAACCGGCCCTCGCGTGGGGTCCGATTTAACCTCCTGCACGTATTGCAGCAACACCGACGTCTTACCAAACCCATCGGGCGCGTAGAGCAAAACAATTCCCGCCTTGCGCCCTTTAACGATGAGCTCGTTCATCAAGCGATCGCGCCGCACCATATAGCCGCCGCCCGTCGGCATCAACTCGAGGTCGTCCGTATTGCCCAGATCGTTTACCATGCTTGCTCCTCAACTCGACCATATGGACACCGTAACTGCAGGACCATATGAGCCACCCCGTGAATAGCGCGACATAGAGTTTTTTGGTTGTCTGCCGGTACGTGTTTGGCAAGTTTTTGTACAGCGAGGCCCGATGGTAACTTATCCCCAGATCGGAAGAGCACACCGCAGGTCAATGCGCTTGCCAGCATGTCCCATCCCATTTGCAGTGTAGCGCAGTCGGCTATTTTTATTTGAGTTGCGCAACTCGCCTACTCCTCGCTACCGCCTGCGACTCTATGGTGGCAAATGTGCATAGAATCTGCTATAGAATGAATCACAAAAATTTAAAACCCTCCAGTCAAGCACGCGGCAAGGTTTCCGTCATGTATACGCCACGGCGTATGTCCACTAAAAAGGCCCCCGCAAAGCGAGGGCCTTTTGAGAAACTATGTAAGATCGCTTGATCGCGTTACTCGCAGAGCGAAAGAGCGGCCTCGTCAGCAACGACAACGCAGTTGGTGTGCAGCTGCAGGATCGAAGCCGGGCATTTGGGCGTAACCGGACCATAGCACATATCGTGCACGGCCTGAGCCTTGGCCTCGCCGTTGGCGACAACCAGGATCATGCGGGCATACATGATGGTCTGGGTGCCCATGGTGTAAGCCTGACGGGGCACGTCATCGATGCTGTCGAACAGGCGGCTGTTGGCCTGAATGGTGCTCTCGGTGAGGTCGACGCAGTGCGTGCCCTTGGAGAAGTGGTCATCGGGCTCGTTAAAGCCGATGTGACCGTTGTTGCCAATGCCGAGCAGCTGCAGATCCGGGTAACCGGCGGCAGCGACGATCTTGTCGTACTCGGAGCAGGCAGCGGCGGCATCGGGGTTGGAGCCATCGGGCACGTGCGTGTTGTTCAGATCGATATTGATGTGATCGAAGAAGTTCTCGCGCATAAAGTAGTGATAGCTCTGGGGATCGTCGTGCGAAAGACCACGATACTCGTCCAAGTTATAGGTGCTGACCTCGGCAAAGTCAACGTCGCCCTTCTCGTACCAAGCAGCGAGCTGTTTGTAAGCGCCAATCGGGGTGGAGCCGGTGGCAAGACCCAACACGCAATCGGGCTTGAGGATAACCTGAGCCGAGATGATATTAGCGGCCTTGCGGCTCATATCCTCGTAGTCTTTAGCTTTAATGATTTTCATTACGCGTCCTTTCTCGTACAAGAGAGGCAAGGCTCCCCTTACAAGCACTTGCCCGCGGCCCGCGTCGGCCGCAACCAACGTGTGCGGCCACCAGGGCGAGGTCGCGTAATATATGTGTCTCGTGTCTAACCGCGTCGAGGCCCCTGCCCGTCCACGGTGACCCAAAGCTGTTTAGCCTCGGACGTTTCCCATCTTGCCACGGAGGGCGTCCTCTTTCAAGGGCGCCCTCCGTAAACGTGATTGAATTGTAGGCTAAAGGCCAAGCGGAGCGACTAGCGCTCGCGAGCAACGATGAGCTGGTCCATCTCCTCGACATGCTCGCCAACGGAGCCCTTGATGCTCGAGAACTCAACAGAGTTGCACACCAAGATGGGAACCGTCACATCGTAACCCTCGGCAGCAATTGCCTCGCGATCGAACTCGATGAGCACGTCGCCCTTATGGACGACATCACCCACCTGTGCATGCACGCTAAAATGCTTGCCCTCAAGCTGGACAGTGTCCAAACCAACATGGATGAGCACGTCTAGACCATCGACCGTGTTGAGCGCAACGGCGTGACCCGTGGGAAAAATGGCCTCGACCTTGGCGTCTGCCGGCGCAATCACGCGCGTGCCGGTAGGCTGAATCGCCACGCCCTGACCCAAAAGGCCGGTGGCAAACGTCTGGTCATTGACCTCGGAAAGCGGAATGACATCGCCTGAGATGGGAGCATCCAGCGTAAGGACTCGACCACGCATACCAAAAGACCTTAGGACCTTAGTGAACATGCTCCCCCTCGGACATACCAATCAATCAAAATAACCTTGTCAGTTTACCACTTGGCACCCGTTTTTGGCCATTAGGGAAGTTCGCGCTTGACAACCTCGACGATATCGTCAACAACGCGCTGGGTCAGCTCGTGCGTCTCCGCCTCGGCCATAACGCGAACCAGCGGCTCGGTACCGCTCGGGCGCACCAAGATGCGGCCGCGACCGTTGAGCTCCTTCTCGGCGGCAGCGACGGCGTCCCAAATGGGCTGGCAATCGTCCAGGCCGGCCTTGTTGTCGGAATGCACGTTGACGAGCACCTGCGGATACTTCTTCATGATGCCGGCAAGGTCGGTGAGGGTGCGGCCGGTGCGCTTGAGCACGGCCAGCAGTTGCAGAGCCGTCACCAGACCGTCGCCGGTAGTGTTGTGCTCCAGGAAGATGATGTGGCCGGACTGCTCGCCGCCGATGACGGCGCCGTCCTCGAGCATACGCTCAAGAACATAGCGGTCGCCCACGGCGGTCTGGACCATCTCGAAGCCCTGCTCCTTCATGGCGATGGAGAAGCCCAGGTTGCACATAACGGTCGAGACGATCTCGGAGTTGGCGAGCTTGCCGCGAGCGGCCAGGTCGGAGCCGCAGATGGCCAGGATGTAGTCGCCGTCGATCTCGTTACCCTCGCTGTCCACGAACAGCACGCGATCGGCGTCGCCGTCGTGGGCCAGACCGATGTCGGCGTGGGTGCGCAGCACGAGCTCGCGCAGGGGCTCAAGGTGAGTGGAGCCGCACTCGACGTTAATGTCGGTGCCGCAGTAATCGGTGTTGATGGCATGGACCGTGGCGCCCAGGCGCTGCAGCGCGGCGGGCGTGGTCTGGCAGGAAGCACCGTGGCCGCAGTCGACGGCAACGACCAGGCCGTCGAGTTTAAGGCCGTCGAGGGTGCTGATAGCGTGGTCGACATATGCCTTGCGAGCGTCCTTCATCTTGATGATGTGACCCACGCCGGCACCGGTCGGCAGCGTATCGGCAGCCATGGCCTCCTCGGACATGACCCAGGCGCTGATCTCTTCCTCGACAGCATCGGGAAGCTTCATGCCCTTGCGGCTAAAGAACTTGATGCCGTTGAACTCCGGCGGATTGTGCGAAGCGGAGATGACGATGCCACCGTCGAGCTCGTTTTGGACGGTAAGCAGCGCCACGGCCGGCGTAGGGATAACGCCGCAGCAGTGCGGGCGGCCGCCCTCGGCCATAATGCCGGCGGTCAAAGCGCTCTCGAGCATGGTGCCCGAAAGACGCGTGTCGCGGCCGATGCAAATATCCGGACCAAGGAACTTGGTCGCCGCACGGCCAAGGCGAAACGCGAGGTCGCACGAGAGGTCGGCGTTGGCGACGCCACGGACGCCGTCGGTACCGAAGATGTTCTGGGGCATAGGATCGCTCCTTCCCAAGTGGGCAAAACGCAGTCGCCCACCCTAGTCGAAAAAGAAAAGCGGGACCCGCCGAGCAATCGGCAGGCCCCGCTTGTACATTGTATCTCGTAAGGAGATAAAACCTTAGCGCTTGGAGAACTGGGGAGCGCGGCGAGCCTTCTTGAGGCCGTACTTCTTGCGCTCGACCACGCGAGCATCGCGCGTAAGGAAACCGGCCTTCTTGAGGTCAGCACGGTAGTCGCCAGCGTTCAGAAGAGCGCGAGCGATACCCAGGCGCAGAGCGCCGGACTGACCGGAGATGCCGCCGCCATCGCACAGAGCGATAACGTCGAACTGACCGGCGGTGTCGGTCACCTTGAAGGGAGCAAGGGCGTTCTCAACGAGCTGATGACGGCCGAAATACTGCTCGGCGTCACGCTTGTTGATGGTCACCTTGCCGGTGCCGGGGACGAGACGGACGCGGGCGACGGCGTTCTTACGACGGCCGGTACCCTGGTAGACAACGGTGTTCTCAGCCATCTTTAAGCCTCCAGCTCAATCTTCGTGGGGTTCTGGGCAGCGTGCGGATGCTCGGCACCAGCGTAGACCTTAAGCTTGGTCATCTGGGCACGGCCGAGGGTGGTCTTGGGCAGCATACCGCGAACGGCGCGCTCGATGACCTTCTCCGGGTGCTTCTCCATAGCCTGGCGGAAGCTCTCAGCCTTGAGGCCGCCGTTGTAGCCGCTGTGGCGATAATAGGTCTTCGTGTCGGCCTTGTTACCGGTAAGCTGGACCTTATCGGCGTTGATGACGACAACGAAGTCGCCGCAGTCGCTGTTGGGCGTGAACTGGGGCTTGTTCTTACCGCGCAGGATCATTGCGATCTGGGTGGCAAGACGGCCCAGGACAGCACCATCGGCGTCGACGAGAACCCAGTTGCGCTGGACCTCGCCCTGCTTGGCGTAGTGAGTCGATTTCGAAATCACTTAGACTCCTCCATGTACAGTACGTGTTGTTACAGAGATTCACGGGGCTCTGCAAGTAACCCGTCCATATTACCCCGCTCGTCGCCCGAGTCAACAGGTATTTTGGCTCTGACCAGACTTTCTGCACATGTCGTCCATGGGTCATGACGTCACGACACTAGCGCTCGACAAACGCCTCGATATCTCCCAGCAAGCGCTTTGCCTCCTGGCGGCCCTGAATATACAGGTCGAGGAGCTTTGCTGGATCGTGCTCAACGTGGCCGACCTCGACCGGCTTTTGCGGAGCAACGACCAGCGCGCGGCCCTCGCGCTCATACTTCCACAGATGCATGCGCTGGATGTTATAGCGGTCGTGGCGCGTCTCGATAGCCTCGAGCAGGTAGGGGTAGTCGGCATAGCGGGCACGCGCGGCGGGCATAAACTCGTAGGGCTTTTTCTCGTACGAGCGGTCCTGCGTGACAATGACAACCGCGCGATCGAAGCCCGCCTCCTCCAGCACATGCTCGATAGGGACCGAATCGGCTACGCCGCCGTCGACGTATTTATGCCCGTCAATCTCGACCGGCGGCGTCACCAGCGGCAGCGAGGTCGAGGCGCGCACGGCATCGAGGTCGAGCACGGCGCTTTTGACCGGCAGGTACGCGGCGGTTCCAAAGAGCATGTCCGTCGCGACGGCGTACATCTCGATGGGGCTCGCGTCGAACGTCTCGTTGTCAAAGGGATCCAGGCGGTCCTGGACATCGTTGAAGATAAAGTCGTAACCCACAATAGAGCCCGTGGACGCAAACGATGCGGCGCCCATGAAGCGGTTGTCGTTGCAGAAAGCCAGGTTGATGCGGTTGGCACGGCCGATCTGGTGCGACTTGTAGTTCACGCCGTTGAGGGCACCGGCCGATACGCCATATACCGCCGGAATCTCGACGCCGGTCTCCATGAGAACGTCAAGCACGCCTGCGGTAAATTGCCCGCGGAAGCTGCCGCCCTCCAAAACAAGCGCGACCTTGCCGGCGTTCTTTGCCTTATCTTCTGCAGTCATGTTGACCTCCTGCTGTTTCGTTTGGGCTTCTTCTACCCAGTTTTGGGATAGAGAGCGCATTGGTTTTTGAGTTGCGGAGGACGGGGCGGTCGGCGGGAAAGCGCGTCCCGGTCTCAGAGCAAATTCCGGGTCGCAGTTTCCGCTGAGCTCACCATTCGGAAAGCGTGTCCCGGCCTGCGTTGCCAAGGCGTTTTCTTTACGACCGCGCCCTGCGCAGAGTTCGATTCTCCGCGGTACGGGGGATCCGTTGATGCGGGGTTTGGCCAGCTGAAATTCAATAAACATCGCATCCGTTTTGAATCGAGGCTTTGCGCGGAGAATCCGCGTATTTGCTTCGCAAATCCGCACCGGCTTCGGCCGCCTGTCGGCGTCCTCGCCCGCTCGCTACAAACGCTTCGCGTTTGCTTAACGCTCGCGCCCTGCATAGAGTTCGATTCTCCGCGGTATCTGTAAGTAATAAAAAAGCAGGTAGGTGCGTTTACCTACCTGCTTGTAACTATTGGTGGAGGCGCGGAGAATCGAACTCCGGTCCACGAAAGCCCCCTGATTGGCATCTCCAAGCTCAGTCGCTGGTTTTGTCTCGGACGCTTTGCGCGCAGCGACACGCTCGCGGCGTCCTAACCGGTTCGGTCTTAGCCTGCGCCATACCGATTACGTGCGCAGGAGCATTCCCCTAAAATGACGTCGCGCCGGTGTCGGGGAAATCACCGGGTTGACGCGCCGCTATAAACTAAGCAGCGAGAGCCATAGGCTCAAAAGAAGAGTTGTTGTCAATTCAATTTGACGGTACCCCTGTTTAACGAGGCGAGGAGACCTCGGCTTGCTTCCTCTCTCAGAGCTATCGTGTCGAAACCAGTCGCCCCCGAATGCTGGGAAAGTCTGGATGGCATCGGGCCTGCAAACACCCGATAACCGTCGACTTTTCAAGGAACACGCGGGGTGAGCCCCGCTCGTGGATAGCTATCTTACCACGTTCTAAAGGCGGACAGCTGCTCTATGCACGAGCTGTGAAGACCATAATGTGCACCACACTTCACACTTTTGCCACCGAACGCGTCACGTATATTTTCGCCAAGCAAAATTGACCCGTCGAAAGGACCGTTATGGATACCAAGCAGCAACTCATCAATGCCCTCGCAGGCCTGGGCTCAACCATTACCGAAGCTATGGATGTCATCGAGGGCTTTGTCCCCTGCGGACATCCCGCCCTCACGGTATCGAACGCACTCGTCGCGCTGGACGCTGACGATGATGCAGCTCTCGCCCAGCAGTTTGAGACCGTCGAGGGCTTTATCGACCACGTGAGTGAGAACCGCGGCGTGTCCGCCTACCACGGCATCGAGGTCGAGCTCGCGGGTCCCAAAGCCGATCTGCTCACAGCAATCCGCGAGGTAGGCGCCCTTATGCAGACCGCAGGCGTCAAGAACACCCAGGTCAACGAGTGGGTCTACCGCAGTCTGGCAGCACTCGACAGCTCCGAAGAAAAGGCAGCCGAGCAGCTCGCAGAAAGTCCCGCCATCAAGGCCGAGCTTTTGTAAATAGCAGAAGCGGGTCCCTTGGCGCATCGTCGTCCAAGAGGCCCGCAAACAGTTCGCGTCAACCGATAGCTGCGCCGCCGCGTTCGGCTAAAGCAAGAATCGGCATCATTTGACGAGGTGTCTTTGCTGCAAGATCGGCATGTTCGAGCAGCTTGTGATCGTTGGTCACCAAGTAATCAACCTGGGCGCGTTTGCATGCGGCGAGTACCAAGTTGTCCTCGTAATCGCGATGGAGCGCTAAGTATTTGTCGGCCAGCCAAAGGTCCGACGAATCTGCACCCACGGCCGTGGCGTTTTCGGTCATGTTCCGAACAAACGCCAACGCCGCATCGCCAATTGCACGGGCAGATGCCTCGTCGAGCGCTCCCCCGCTGGCAAGAACGCTACGCTTCAGCTCGTGTTGGACAACGTACAGCACGTCCTTAGCGATATGTACCGGAAAGAGCAACGTTGCGCCAGATTCCGCAGCCCGTCCGATAAACGCACGCGCGGCAAGCGACTCGGCATGGTCGACGCAAAACGAATCAACCCATACGTTGGCATCCACCATGATCTTGAGAGGCGCCCCACTCACTGGATCATCCCCTTTTGGCGATAATGCTCATCCATGGCTTCGGAATAGATTGTTTCCCAACCGCGATTGTCGGATACGGGCGACGTAGCGATGCCCAGGTCCGCGTAAAGCTGATCCGCCGCCGCCCATGATGCGGCGAACGGAGTATCGGGCGCGACGGTCTGCTGCCGGTCGTCGACGGCCGCAAGCACTTCCTCGCACTGCCCGCCACCCTGCGCGACCTTGGCCACCACCTTTTTGATAAGCTCGGGCAGTGACCCGCCCGAAAGCCGCAGCGCTTCCTCGGCACGGTTCTTGACCTGGCGATCCACGCGAACGTTCACCTGCGCCATGCCGTCAACAGCACCCATCTCAACCTCACCTTCGACTTCCGCTATCTTAGCTAGCACAACTATATATTGCTGCTAGCACATGGTCAAACGCAAAAGGCCTGCATTCTGGCGGCTGCAACACCGCCCAAATGCAGGCCGAAAACTAAAGTAAAAGTGCTAGCGCAGATATGCTTTCGCGTTGCTCAGGCTGTAGGCAATCGTCGAGCCATTGTGCAGCAACGACGACGTCTGCGGGGTAATCGCGCCGGTAATGCCCAGCGCCAGGAGCGCCGAGTTGGTGAGCATCACCTTAGTGTAGGAGCTCGTCAGACGATCAATGAGGCCCTGACTCATGCGGCGCAGGCGCACGATCGCGGCGAGATCCGTATCGGTCAGGATGATATCGGCGACCTCCTTGGCGATGTCGCTTCCGCCACCCATCGCCAGGCCCACGTCGGCCAAACCGAGCGCCGGCGAATCGTTGACGCCGTCGCCCACCATGGCAACGTGGCGCCCCTCGCTCTTAATGCGCTCCACATAAGCGTACTTGTCCTCGGGCAGCAGCTCGGCCTTAAACTCGTCGACCCCCGCCTCTCGCGCAATGCGCTCGGCCGTGCGTTCGGAGTCGCCCGTAAGCATAACGACATGTTTGACGCCCAGCGCATGCAGGTCGGCGATGGCCTCACGGACCCCGGGCTTGAGCGGATCCTCGATGCCGAGCACGCCGACGACCTTGCCATCGACCGCCAGATACAGCGGCGACAGTCCCTGCATCTGGGACTCAATTTGCTCTTGCGTCTCCGCCTCTAGCTGGGCATGCTCGTCGTCGAATACAAAGTGAGCGGAACCGATGATGGCGCGACGCCCTTCGATGGACGAAGCGATACCGTGTGCCACGATGTACTCGACGGCGGCGTGGCGCTCGCGATGCTCGAGCCCACGCTCGCGGGCGGCGTTGACCACGGCACGTGCCACCGGATGCGGAAAATGCTCCTCCAAGCAAGCGGAAAGGCGCAGGATCTCGTCCTCGCTCCAGCCATCGGTGGTGAGTACGCAGGCAAGACGCGGCTGCGCCTCGGTGAGCGTGCCGGTCTTATCAAACACGATGGTGTCGGCCTTGGCAAACGCCTCAAAGTACTTCGCGCCCTTGACCATAACGCCCATCTTGGCAGCATCGCTCATAGCGGTCATGACGGCGACCGAACCCGTGAGCTTGAGTGCGCACGAGTAGTCGACCATCAGCGCCGCTGAGGTCTTGATAAGGCTGCGGGTGGTAAGCGCAACCAGGCCCGCGAGCAGGAAGTTCCACGGGACGATCTTGTTGGCGAGGTCTTCCATGTGCGACTGGCCCTCGGACTTGAGCGAGTCGGCCGCCTGCACGAGCGAGACGATCGAGCGGAGCTTGGTCTGAGCCGTGTTGGCGCGCACGCGCACCAAGATGCTGCCGTCTTCCACGACGGTCCCGGCGAACACGTCGTCGCCCACGCTGCGCTCAACGGCAAGCGGCTCGCCGGTCAGGGTCGCCTGGTTGACCATGGCGCTCCCCTGCTCGACAACACCGTCGATGCAAATGGACATGCCAGTGCGCACGGCGACCAAATCGCCGGGTTCAAGCTCGGTGGCGGCAACGCTTACCTCGGTGTCGCCGACGACCTTTTGCGCCTTATCGGGCACATCGAGCAGCGAGTTGATGAGCTCGTTTTCGCTCATGGCGCGGGTGTAGTCCTCGAGCAGTTCGCCCACGTTGAGCAGGAACATTGTCTGGCCCGCGGTGTCGACATCACGCTTGACGAACGAGATACCGATGGCCGAAGCGTCGAGCACAGGAACGGTCAGGCGCGGCTGCGCCAGCTCATGAAGGGCAGCGCGCAAAAATACCATGTAACCGGCCACGACAAACACCGCACGTAGAGGCATCGGCAAGAACCAACGACGCGCGTAATGGGCACCGACGAGTGTCGCCAGGTCCATGACGAGTTTGTGCTTGCGTGGCTCAAGCTGCATCACGTAGCCCGTCTTTGCGTCGGCAATAGCCTGGGCATCGAGCGCACCCAACGCTTCGAGCACGCCCGCACGACACTGCTCATCATATTCGAGCGCCATCTGGCCAATACGGCCGTAGACGCGCACCTTGTGCACGCCGTCGATATCGCCGCTGAGCTTAAGAAGCGCATCGAGATCGCTCTCTGGCACAGGACCCGCCAACTGGAGACGGGTCCTGCCGGGGATCTCGCTGATAATCGAGAATCTCATAGTTTGTGCCTGGGAGCGTTACTCAGCTGCCTCGTCAGCAGCGGCCTCGCTCTGGGTGATGTAGGCAGCCTCGGCAACCATGTCGTCGACATTAGCCTTGGCCTGCTCGACCATGTCCTGGTAGCAGTTCTTGATGCGCATGCCGCACGCGATACCCTGCACGCAGGCATTCTTGACCGGAGCGCTGGTAAGCAGCTTGATGCCGGCCGTGCCAAGCAGAAAACCGCCACCGACAAGCAGGGTATTGAACGTCGACTTCTTCATGTTGCTTCTCCCTTTTGCCGCATTGGACGCGGCACGGTGCCTCAGCACCCGAGTAAACAAGTTTGCTCGAAGTCAAAATCGGCGAGAAGCCGCAGATCGACGACAGCTTCCTGCATCAGGAGTACCCGGCAGCACAGCAGAAGGCCTTCGCCGACTATCTGATGGAAGTGATGGGCCTCGACCGCAGCCATTGTGGTCTGGGTGAGACGGAGCACCCCTTTACGCTGGAATTCAACAATAAGGATGTCCGCATCACCACCAACTACGACGAGCACAATGTGGCATCCTCGATGTACTCTGTCCTCCACGAGGGCGGACATGCTCTGTATGAACTGGGCATCCGGGATGACCTGCAGTACACCTGTCTTGCGGGCGGCGTCTCGATGGGCGTCCACGAGAGTCAGTCCCGTTTCTATGAGAACCTCATTGGCCGGTCGCGGCCCTTCGTGGAAGCAATCTATCCCAAGGTGCAGGAGTTCTTTCCCCGGCAGCTGGGCGGCGTGAGCGCAGAGCAGTTCTACCGCGCGGTCAATAAGGCTCAGCCCAGCCTCATCCGCACCGAAGCCGACGAGCTGACCTACTGCCTCCACGTCATGGTACGGTATGAAATCGAAAAGCAGCTCATCGGCGGCACGCTGGAAGCAAAAGATGTGCCGGCTGTCTGGGCAAAGCTTTATAAGGAATATCTGGGCGTCGAGGTGCCGAATGACCGGGATGGCTGTTTACAGGACAGCCACTGGTCGGGCGGCGCGTTCGGCT
>CABSBA010000017.1 GCA_902475825.1 uncultured Collinsella sp.
GCTCTCCGTGCGAGCAGGACTGCCCGAGCAGGCAACCTTATGCCTCTCGGACTGCGGTCAACCTCGCAGTTAGGCATTCAGCTTGACGATCGGTGCAAAACCCTTCATCAGCTTTTTGGTCTGGCCGGTCTTTTCGAATTGAACCTCGATCATGTCTCCGGCGACCGAGATCACGGTACCCGTGCCAAAGGTCTTATGGCTCACGGTATCGCCCGCGGCAAAGTCCTGCGATGCGCTGGCGCGATCGACCTTGCGCTCCACCGTCGGGGACACCTTGGACGACGGCTTTTTGGCTCGCGGCGCGCCCGAACCAAAGGTCGAGGCAACACGGCCGGCGTCTGGCGAGACCCCACGATGGCGCTCGGTCCCGTAACTGCTGCCGCCAAAGAAGTCGTCAAAGCTATCTCCACCACGCGAACCGGAACCGCCGGTCGAGCGCGTATGCGAGCCAAACACCTTGCCGCCATACATATCCGAACCCATGCCCGAGCCAAAGGTGCCGTGACGGTCGCCGCGCTTCTCCCAGCCCGTGCCCTCAAAACCGGCAGAGCCGATACCGCTAAACTCGATATCCTCAAACGGAATCTCATTGAGAAAGCGCGAGCGTGGGTTGGCAGAGGTCGAGCCGTAGGTGCGACGCGTGGCCGCATAGGTCAGGAACAGGCGCTTGCGGGCGCGCGTGATGGCAACGTAGGCCAGGCGACGCTCCTCCTCGAGCTTGCCCGGGTCATCGCTGCCGCCAAAGTCGTGCACGTGCGGGAAGATGCCCTCCTCCATGCCGGCCACGAACACCGCAGGGAACTCCAGGCCCTTGGCGGAGTGGATGGTCATCATGGTGATGGCATGCGTCTCGCCGGCCAGGGAATCCAAGTCGGAGCGCAGGGCCAGCCACTCCATGAGTGCCGGCAGCGCCTTACAGGTGAGCGGACCGTAGGTGCGCTCAATCTCGTCGGCATGCACGGCACCCGCCGGCATCTCCGTCGGCGCGGCATACGCGTTGCCCGCGATGGCAGCAGCCAGGGCATCCTGCGGAGACAGCGCCGGAGCAGCCAGGCTATCGAGCGGATTGGAGCCCGCGGCATCGCGCGCGCCGACGAGTGCCTCAAACGAGGATGCCGGGGCAGATGGCTCCGGTTCGGGCGCGGGCGCGCTCACCACGACGGGCTCGGGCTCGGCGCCGGCAGGCACGTCGGCAACACCGGCTGCGCGCAGCTCTTCCAAGCTCTCGAGCGTACCCTCGATGTCCTCGTGCGTCTCCTCAAATTCGGCAGCGACGCCCAGGAATTCCTGGATGTTCTCGGCGCGGCTCTCGGACTCCATGGTGCCCTCGGCGCGAAACGCCTGCAGCAAGCCCGTCTTATCGACGATCATCTCGACAACGTCCTTGAGCTCGCCGTCCATGCGGCGACCCTCGCGCACCAGCGACACAAAGCTCGACAGGCCGTTGCGCACCTTGGCGCTAAACATGCCGGTTTCGGCACACGCGATCTCGCAAGCCTGGAAGAACGAGCAGCGGTTGTCGCGCGCCAGCTGCTCGATCTTTTGGATCGAGGTGGAACCGATGCCGCGGCGAGGTGTGTTGATGACGCGCTTGACGCTCATCTCGTCGGCCGGGTTCACGATCATCTTAAGGTAGGCCATGACGTCGCGGATCTCGGCACGGTCGAAGAATCGCGTGCCGCCCACGATCTTGTAGGGCACGCCCGCGCGCAGGAACATATCTTCGAGGATACGCGACTGGGCGTTGGTGCGATAGAACACGGCGATGTCGTCGTAGCTCGTGCCTTTGGCATGCAGTTTCTCGATCTCGCCGGCAATCCAGCGACCCTCGTCGCGTTCGTCGCTCGCCTGGAAGGCCTGGATCTTCTCGCCATCGCCCTCGGCCGTAAACAGGCGCTTGTCCTTGCGCTGCGAGTTGTGGCGCACCACGGCGTTGGCGGCGCTCAGGATGTGACCCGTAGAGCGATAGTTCTGCTCCAGCTTGACGGTCTTGCAGTTTTTAAAGTCCTTCTCAAAGTCCAGGATGTTGGTGATGTCGGCGCCACGCCAGCTGTAAATGGACTGGTCATCGTCGCCCACGACCATGAGGTTTTGGTACTTAGCGGCTAGCAGGTTGGCGATTTCGTACTGGACGTGGTTGGTGTCCTGATACTCGTCGACGCTAATGTAGCGGAAGCGCTCTTGGTACTTATCGAGCACCTCGGGACGGGTGCGCAGCAGCTCGAGCGCGCGCACGAGCAGGTCGTCAAAGTCCATCGCATTGGCGGCGCGCAGGCGGCGCTCCAGCTCTAGGTAGACCTGCGCGGCCTTTTTGTCGTTGGGGCTATCGGCGCTCTTGATCATGTCCTCGGGGCCGATCATGGCGTTTTTGGCCGAGCTAATCTTGCTGCGGATCATGTTGATGGGGAACTGCTTTTGCTCGATGCCGAGCGCCTGCATAATGTCGCGCACCATGCGCTTTGAGTCATCGTCATCGTAGATGGTGAACTGGCCGGTGTAGCCCAACAGGTCGGCGTCCTCGCGCAGCATGCGCACGCACATAGCATGGAAGGTGCACACCCACATGCCACGGGTGCCGCTGGGAATGAGTGCCGCCAGACGCTCGCGCATCTCTGCCGCGGCCTTGTTGGTAAACGTAATGGCAAGAACCTGCCAAGGCTTAACACCCAGGTCGCCGAGCATATGTGCGATGCGGAAGGTCAGGACGCGGGTCTTGCCCGAACCAGCACCGGCAAGGACCAGCAGTGGGCCCTCAGTGGTCAGGACCGCCTCGCGCTGGGCGGGGTTCAGGCTGTCGATGTCGACGAGCGGCTTGGCGGGCTTGGGCTCCGGCGCGGGAGCGTCATAGATGTCGAGCGGGACGAGCTCGGGTTCCGGCGCGGCGGGGGCAGTGTACGCATCGAGCGGCACGGGTTCCGGCGCGGGCGGCACGGGTACCGCGGTGTTCTTTTCCCAGGGTAGGGGCTGGGTCATGGGCGACTCCTCATCTGACGGACGGCGCGCCTGCGGGCGGCGCCATAGTTTGAGCCGTACCAGTATACCGAGCCGCGCGGACACCGACGCAAATCACACCACGACTCCGTGCGCCACCGTCAGGCCCGCCCCAGCGAATTTGGTGCATTGGGGTCAGGTTGCTTTGCACCAATCTATTGACAATCACGAAACCGCCGATGTCATGGCAGCAGCAGCGAGCGGCGGCCAGGGCGAACAAATTGGCATGAAAAGAGGGCGGCATAGACCTTTTGGTCATGCCACCCTCTTTGAATAACAAGTTGTCGCCCTGGCCGCCGCGCAGCGTCAACCAAGTTACAGGCCGAGCATAGGCTCCAGGACAAAGAAGTACGCGAGCACCACGATGCCCAGGATGATGCGGTAGACGCCGAAGCACTTGAAGTCGTGACGGCGGACGAAGCCCATAAGCCACTTGATGGCAATGAGCGACACCACAAAGGCGACAACGCAGCCCACGCCCAGGATGGCGATTTCGTTGGTGCCGAACGTGCCGCCCTTAATAAAGTACTTGACCAGCTTGAGCGCGCTCGCGCCAAACATGACGGGAATGGCCAGGAAGAACGTGAACTTAGACGCCACCGAACGCGTGCAGCCTAGCAGCAGGCCGCCGATGATGGTGGAGCCGGAGCGTGATGTGCCCGGAATCAGCGAAAGCACCTGGAAGCAACCGATGCCCAGCGCAGTCTTCCAGCTCAGGTCCCCGAGCGTAGTGATGGAGCCAAAGTCAAGGTTATCGTCATCGTCTGAAGCGGCAGCCGCAGCGGGCGCGGCAAAATGCGCACCGGCGGGGCGTCCGCCCACCACCACGGCACGCGAACCAAACGAACCGGCAAGAGCAGCCTGGTCGCGCTTGTTCGCGCGCCAGTTCTCGATCACGATAAACAGCACGCCGTACACAATGAGCGCCAGCGCCACGACGGGAGCATTGTAGAAATGCTCCTCCATCCAGTCGTTGAGCGGCAGACCGATCGCCGCGGCGGGAATGCAGCCGAGCACAATCTTGCCCCATAGCACCCAGGTGTCGCGACGGCCCTCCTTGCCCTTGCTGGGAGAAAACGGGTTGAGGTCGTAGAAGAACAAAACGCAGACGGCCAAAATGGCGCCAAGCTGAATCACGACCAGGAACATATTCCAGAACGTCTCGCTCACGTTCATCTTGACGAACTCGTCCACCAAGATCATGTGACCGGTCGACGAAACAGGCAGCCATTCGGTGATGCCCTCGACCAGGCCCATGAAGGCAGATTTTAGAAGCTCAATGATATCCAAAGGGACCCCCTCGTTAGACACCCGCCGATATTGTTCTGCGGACGGTGCGGGCGATGTCCCATTATCAACCGTTGGCGGCGCGCCTGCGCCTACCCTTACCAAAAAACTCGCCCGTTCACAGAATTGCGAGCGGTCAAACCCAAATCCTTGGGTATAACTGCAACAAGATAAAGTGTCCGGCGGCCACGCATCCGCGCCCGCCCGATGCACGAGCCCCACGCCCGTGCGATAGACCAAGGAGGAAACCATGAACGAGGGCTACACCAAGGTATTTGTTTCACTCGACGGTACTGAGCAGCAGGATTTTGTGCTCGCACGCGCCATCAAGGTCGCCGCAAACAATGGCGCCAAGCTAATCATCGGCCACGTCATCGATTCCACGGCGCTCGAGAGCGCCGGTTCCTATCCGGTCGATCTGGTCAACGGCCTAGAGGAGGCATTTAAGAACTCCATCGCCAAGCAGCTCGAAGAGGCCAAGGCCAATCCCGATATTCCCGAGGTCGAGGTCATGATTCGCGCCGGCCGTATTCGCGAGACGCTCAAGGACGAGATGCTCGACGTGGTCAAGCCCGACCTGGTGCTCTGCGGCGCACGCGGCCTGTCCTCGATCAAGTACGCGCTCCTGGGTTCGATTTCGACGTTCCTGCTACGCAACACCGACTGCGACATCTTGGTCGTGAAGTAGCGTTGCTCCCACCGGCCGCGGGGCCTGCGGGGTTTCCACGGGCACGTCCTCGCCGCGTTGCGGCTGCGGGATGTGCCCTTAGGAAACCCCTCCCGGTCCGCGGCCTTCGCAGCCTTACTTCAGCGAGTTGTCTGAATAGAGGAATGGCGTGCCGCCCTGGTTGGGGCGGCACGTTTTTGTTTGGGCGGACGTCTGCCGCGTGCGTTACTCGAAATATTGAAACTTATTCGTTGAAAACGCGAATGTTACGACAAAGCCTTCGCCGGAGTCGGATGCCGCGGTGACGTCGATGCCCATCTTGGAGCACAGGCGCGCCACCAGGTAGAGGCCGATGCCCGTTGCGCGCTTGGTGGTGCGGCCGTTATCGCCGGTAAAGCCCTTCTCGAACACGCGCGGCAGGTCGGCCGCGCTCACGCCGCAGCCGTTGTCCGCGACGGTGAGCTCGATGCGTTCGCTCGCCAGGCCCTCGTCCAGCAACGCGCCCGAAAACACGATCTTTGCGCCGTCCTCACGCGCATATTTAATGCTGTTCTGAATGAGCTGGCCCAGAATAAACTCGAGCCACTTCTCGTCGGTAAAGACCTCGAAGTCGAGGTTCTCGCACACCGGGGCCACGTGCGCCGCAATGAGCTCGCGCGCGTTGGCCTTAATCGCGCCCGTCACCAAGGTCTTGAGATCCCAGCGGCGAATCAGGTAGTCGCGTTCCACAACTTCCGAGCGCGCGTAGTACAGCGCCTGGTCGATATAGCGCTCCACGCGAGCCAACTCACGGCCCAGGTCATCCACACGAGACAGGTCGTCTTCGCTGCCATCCAGGTTTTCCAAAATTAGATGAGCCGCCGCCAGGGGCAGTTTGGCCTCGTGGACCCAGCTCTCGATATAGTCGCGATAGTCATCGGTCTGACGCCGGCCTTCGGCAACCTCGTCGCAAGCGGCTTTGCCCACCCGGCGCAAGACCTCGTACTCGAGCTCGCCCTCGGCATAGGTCGGGCATTGCACCATCTCCTGCACCCATGCGGGGCTCTCGAGCTCCTCGGCCGCGCGCTCCAGCTGACGCAGAAAACGGCGGCGACGCGCGTACTCGACCACGATGCCGAGCATACCAAAGATAAAGGAAACGCCGACCGCCACGACCACAATAGATGTCGAAGCACCGGCGACCGTCAGCACAAAGCAGCTCAGCAGCACGCCGCACGTCCACACGGCGACGGGAAGCAGCGCATCTTTAAAGAATTTGCCAAACGACATAGCCGGCCCCTAGACCGAATAGCCTTGGCCGCGATGCGTCGTCAAATACCCCTTGATGCCGATTTTTTCGAGCGTGGTGCGCAGGCGGTTGATGTTGACGGTGAGCGTATTGTCGTCCACGAAGGCGTCGGAATCCCACAGGTCCTGCATGATAGCCGAGCGCGAAACGATCTTGCCCGCGCGGCTCAGAAGCAGCGAGAGGATACGCAGCTCGTTTTTGGTGAGCTCGGTGCTGGTGCCCGTTTGCGTGTTGGTGACCATGGAGCGTGCGAGGTCGAGCTCCAGTCCCTTGTGGACGAGCGTGCTGCGCTCGCCCGCCGCCGCGGTGCGACGCAGCAAGGCATTGATGCGCGCCACGAGCACACGGGCGCTGTAGGGCTTGGGAACAAAGTCGTCCGCGCCGAGCGTCATGGCCATGACTTCGTCGATCTCGGTCGTGCGCGACGTGAGAACGATGATGGGGACCTCGGATTCGCGACGGACCTCATGGCAGATATGCTGGCCGTCTTTGACAGGGAGCGTGAGATCGAGCAGCACCAGGTCGGGCGCGGCGGCGAGAATATCGCGCGAGACATGTTCAAACGATTCGCAGGCCTCGACCTCAAAACCGGCACGAGCAAGGATGTCGGCAAGTTCACGACGAATGGGCTCGTCGTCCTCAACGACATAAATCAGCGCCATGGATTCCGCTCCCCTCTTGGTTGTCTTGTCCCATTATGACCGCGAAGCCGCAGGTACGCACCTCACGCGGCACCAAGGTGACAGAACTGTTCGCAAACGAAAGCGCTTGGCTCGTCCCTCGCTCGCAACGGGGCGGGGACCAAAATGATTCTTTAATCCCCGTCCCAGAAAAATCATTTAGCGGCGGGCACGGAGCTTTTCGTAGCCGTCGGCAAAGAAGGCGACCGTGGCGGCGTCGGCCTCGGCGGCGTCTGTCTCGGTCGCGGGGACCACGCCGTGCTCGTCGCTCACTAGGAACAGCGCGCCCTTAAGCTGCGCGGGAATATCTACGCGCGTGACCGGGATGCCCTTGGTCTGGGCCAGCTGCTCAATGAGCGTCGCCGTGCCACACAGGCACTCGTCCGCTGGCGCCACAAAGGCCAGCTCGCCGTTATCGACGGCGGCGAGCAGCTCGGGCGCCACGCCGGTTTCGTCGGCCTCGGAGCGGGCCTCGGCGGAGCGGGCACGTAGCGCCTTGGCCGACGTATCGGCCAGCGGCTCGTACTCGCCCACCGTCATGGCGGCGTTGCCATTGACGTCGATCACCAGCATGAGTACGCCGTCGTGCGCAGTGTAATCGCCCTCGGCAAGCGACCACTCAACGTGCTGTTTGGCCCAGCTGAGCATGTTATGGGTAAGCGGCTCGCCCTGCACCAGGCGCTCGGACAGTGCGCGGATGTGGCGGTTGAGCATGGGCACCTTTTTGTTGGACATGCGCCAACGGCAGACAAGCGCGGGCTTGTCGAGCGTGAACTTCTCGACCGCCTCCTGATTGGCGCAAAAGTCCTCGTACGCACGCTGATCCTCGGCATTGCCAAACAGCTCGGCATCATCCACAACGGTCATATCCAACCTTTCTCAAAAACATACACCGCACCGTTATACCCAAAAAAGCCGCCCGCACCAACCGGCACGGACGGCAATAGATAGCTTTAGTTCGGGGCGAGCCAATACCGATGGTGGAGCATAAGCCAGCGAGCCGGACTCAGGTGCCCCAGGTCGCCGCGAAAGAGGAGCGACGCGTACTTCTGTACGCGAGCGACGGTTTGAGCGGCGAGATGAGGTGCTTGGGGCCGGCGCAGCGTCGAGCAGTTACGCGGTTTGGTAAAACCGCGTAACGATATTAGTGACGGAAGTGACGGGCCCCCGTAAACACCATCGCAATGCCGTGCTCGTTGCAGGCCTGGATGCTCTCGTCATCGCGCTTGGAGCCGCCGGGCTGGATGATGCAGGTCACGCCGTGCGCGGCAAGCACGTCAACATTGTCGCGGAACGGGAAGAATGCGTCGCTTGCGCAGGCAAAGCCGCCCTTCTCCACGCCCTCGCGCTCGCAGAAGTCCTCGGCGCGCTCGCAGGCAAGCAGTGCGGAGTCAACGCGGTTAGGCTGACCCGGGCCCATGCCAATGCCGGCCTTATCCTTGGAGACCAGGATGGCGTTGGACTTGACGCCCTTGCAGACCTTCCAGGCAAACTCGAGCTCGGCCATCTCGGCGTCGGTGGGCTTGCGGTCGGTGGGGAACGTAAAGGTCGCAGGATCCTCGGTCACGTGGTCGACCTCCTGCACCAGCATGCCGCCGTCGACGGAGCGCAGCTCCACCTGGGCGCCGTGGTCCACGCCGCCGGTAGCCAGCACGCGCAGGTTGGGGCGCTTGGCCATGCGCTCGAGCGCCTCGGCAGTGTAGCTCGGAGCGATGATAACCTCGACGAACTGCTTGTTCTGATCGGCAAAGTGCTCAACCAGCTCATAGGGAACCTCGCGGTTGCAGGCGATGATGCCGCCAAAGGCGCTCTTGGGATCGCAGGCGAAGGCGCGGTCGTAGGCGGCCGTGATGCCCTCGGCCACGGCGGAGCCGCAGGGGTTCTGATGCTTGAGGATCACGCAGGCCGGCTCGTCGAACTCGCGGACCAGGTTCCAAGCGGCGTCGGCATCCAGATAGTTGTTGTAGCTGAGCGGCTTGCCCTGGATCTGCTCGGAGCCCACGAGCGGGAACTGCGAGCTCGCGGTATTCTCGCAACCCTCGGCAAAGCGATAGACCGTGGCCTTTTGCTGCGGGTTCTCGCCATAGCGCAGGTCGTCGACCTTCTCCAGCGAGATCTCGAGCTTGGCAGAGGTGTCCGCCACGTCGCTTGCCTGGGCGGCAAGCCAACGGGAGATAGCCGTGTCGTAGGCGGCGGTGGTCTGGTAGACCTTCACCTGCAGGCGACGACGGGTGGAAAGCGTGGTGCAGCCACCGGTCTCGCGCATCTCGGCCAGGACGGCATCATAGTCGGCCGGGTCGGAGATGACGGTAACGCTCGCGGCGTTCTTGGCGGCAGAGCGCAGCATGGAGGGACCGCCGATGTCGATGTGCTCGATGGCATCCGCGAAGGTGACCTCGGGGTTGGCGACGGTCTTCTCGAACTCGTACAGGTTGACGACGACCAGGTCGATCAGCTTAATGCCGTGCTGTGCCGCCTCCTGCATGTGCTGCTCGGAATCGCGGCGGGCCAGCAGCGCGCCGTGAACCTTGGGGTGCAGGGTCTTAACGCGGCCGTCCATCATCTCGGGATAGCCCGTGAACTCCTCGATGGGGGTTACGGGAACGCCCGCGTCCTCGATGGCACGAGCCGTGCCGCCCGTAGAGATGATCTCGACGCCAAAGTCATCGACCAGCGTCCGTGCGAAATCGACGACGCCCGTCTTATCGGTAACCGAGATCAACGCGCGTGCGATCTTCACATCAGATCCCATGCAGTCCTCCTGTCTGGTACGCCGCCGTGCTCTGTGAGCCGGTGATACGTCGATCTGCAGCGCTCGCGCAGCGGCATTGAAAATACTGATTCAATGTAGCGCATCGAGCGCATCGATGCACCCCGCAACGGGCGCATATGCAGAAAAAGTTTGCGAGCGGAGGGGATGGGCACGGCACCGGGCACGGTGAGTTCATGGAACACAGGGGCACCATAATTAGATGCCAATAGCGTGGTAGAACTGTGCTCGATATGCATCCGCAAAAGAAAGAGGCACCATGGTCTCGCGGGTTCTCTACCGACCGTTTGATACCGAAGACTTCGACGCCATCGCGTTGATTCTGCAGCAGCTTTGGCATAACAATTCGGATAACGATGAGTACAACCGCCTCGAAGCCGCGTGCGACCTCGCCTATTGCCTTTCGTCTTCGACGTTTTCGCAGGTTGCCGTAATCGACGGTCAGGCGCGCGGCATTGCGCTCGCGCGTGCGGGACAGAGCTCCGGCGCCACCGTTAAGGAACATTGGCTGGATACCGAACGCGCACTGCTATCGCAAATGCGCGAGCTGGAGCCCGATGCCTGCGCCGAGTATCTCTCGTTTGTGCGCGCAACCATCCGAACCAACAACCGCCTGCTCGAAAGCAGCCCGTTGCCACACGACAACGAGGTCACGCTGCTTGCCGTAGATCGCGACGTCCATGGCCTGGGCGTTGGCTCAGTGTTGCTCGACGCCGCAGTCTCGTACCTATCCTCGACCGGTGCGACGAGGGCGCACCTGTACACCGACTCCAACTGCTCGTGGAAGTTCTACGAGCTGCATGGCTTTAAGCGCACGGCCACGCACCGCGCCAACCGCGAAGAGCGCCGTCACGACATGCCGCGCGAAAGCTTCCTCTACGAACTCGACCTAACAGCCTAGGCCCAGCAGCCATACCTAGTCATTTAGGAACGTCCCCAGTGACCAGTCGTTGGGGACAGTCTTCGTAGGTAGCGCATAAAAAGGGATGGGCTTCCCCCGACGGCTGTCGAGAAAAGCCCATCCCATAATTTACGACCGCTAGAACGTTCCGCCGCCGCCTCCGCCGACGCCGCCGCCTCCGCCGCCCGAGAAGCCGCCGCCTCCGCCGCCGCTCGAGCTGTCGGAGCTCGATGCCAGCTCACGGATGCTCTCGTGATACACGCCGTCGAACGAATCCATCGGCGACTCGTTGCCGTAATGATGGTAGTACCACCAGTAGCAGGGGTAATTGTCGTAGAAACCGTCGGCCTCGCGCACCTCGGGAGGAACAGCCTCGGCAAGCTGACGCAGGACTTCCTTGGAAACACCCAGCGCCGCACCCATCACCAGAAGTTTATTCCACAGTACCAGATCGCCCGGAACGGCTTCCTTTAGGCGCGTGAAATCCTCAAGCCAATGCTTGAGCGCCTTGCAGCGAGCCGCCACCTCGGCGCCCTCCGGCGTAAAGCGGCGGAACGTAAGGCCCACGCCAATACCCACCAGCACAATCGGCACCGAGATAACCGCGGCGATAATGTTCGCCTGTGCGCCGTCGGTAAAGAAGATGGATCCCGCGGGAATACAGGCGATCAGAATACCAAGAACCAGGCAAAACACCATTGCGACAATGCCGTCCGAGGCAACGTACTCGCTATCGGCCAGCTTGCCCTTAACGGTGTTCTGATAGTCCTCGAGCTTGTCGCCCACGGGTGTAGCGTGCTGCTTGACGTAGTGCTGCAGCTCGTCGAACGTGCGCGAGCGATCGCCGTTCTCGTCGGGCTTAGCACCGGCAAAGAAGACCTTGAGCACCATGTGGTCAATGCCCTTGGCCGACTTCCAGCCCGCATCACTCACCGTCACGCGATACGTCTGCTCTTCTTTTTCACGCCCCAACAGACCCTTCTTAGCCTTAGTCACGGTCGCCTGCTCCAGCTTAATCACACGGTCGTCGGTGAGCTTCATGAGCGTGGCGATATATGCCTGATCGGGCACCTCGTTCCAGCTCATGAGGGCCGAAAGCACAGCGGGATGGTCGGCCGAAGGCACATCGCGGAAATATTCGTCCTGAAAAAGCGGCTTGGGCTTGCGGCGGCGCAGCTTGAGCACAACGATTGTGCCGGTAAAGGCCACCGCCGCGACAACACTTAGTACGGCAAGTACATTGGCAATCATGCGAGCGTGAGCGCGGCGGGCGTTAGCCTCGTCGGCCCATTCCTTCTCTTCGCTCAGGATCGTTGACATGCGCTCTTCGCCCGAGGCGGCAAGCTGCGGCACCCAGTCGCTGGGGAAGGCGATGCGTGCCTCGGCGAATTCGCCCTGATGCACGCAGGGAATGGTATAGGTGACCATGGGCTCGTCCGCATCGAGCGATACGTCGCCCGTCAGTGGGCCGTGGCCCCATGCACGGAAGTTATCGCCCTTGACGGCCGCCGTCCCGGCAGCGGCATTTGCGAAGTACACTTCCATCTCGACGTCATCGGAATCCGCGGACCAGCCGTCGCCCACAAACTTCCAGTAGAGCTCGGCGGTATCGGACCAGTTCATAACCGCACCGGTCATGGTGTAGCTCACGTAAAAGATCGCGCTGTCGCCGCTCTCGTGGGGGCTGAACACCTTGATTCTTACGCCGCTGTCGGACTGCTCAACCGTATAGACGCCGTTGTCGCCTTTGTTTGCGCTGTCGACCTTGTCAAACGCGGTGTCGTATTCCTCGACGCTCAGCACATTGACGCCCGCCGCGCCGCCCTGCTGGTTAGAGCCTGTATTGATCTCCCAAAACACGCCGTTGATGTCGTCATCGAAATCAAACTGGCGTCCCTCGACAACGGTCAGCGAGCCGTCGGCCTCGACCGTGGCACCGATATAGGTTTGGGTCATGGAGTAGCCGTCGGCGTGCGCGGCGACAGGCAGCAGCAACAACGCAAGCGCGACGAGCACGCAGACGGAAGCGAATCGCGCAAACAGGCAGCGCTGCCGACAAGTATTGGCAACGGGGGCGTTCATAGGCACATCCTTTGTCTGTAAAACCAACATCGCCATTGTCCCACGTTTGCGGACACACATGACGAATATCTGGGCCAACGGAACGTCAAATGGGACAAAAGTCCCACCCGAGTCTGGCACTTAGGGACGTTCCTAATGATCTATTGGGGACGGAGGAAAACGGATCATTGGGTTGAACCGACGGACTGCAACAAATTTGTCGTTTGGGACGTTCTTTGGCCGAGTCCCGCGCCAACGATAGATACCACTTCACAGCTCCGTCACAGGTGTAGCGGCTTTGTGTGGGCGCGGCATGCGCTGATTGAGCCGTCAGTCGAGGGGCATAAACCAATTGAGCGAAAACGGTTGCCCCTTTCCCGTTCGCTCGAGGATCATGTCCCCCTTTTCCGCGGAAACCCCGGCAGTTGCGAAGAGCTGCCGGGGTTTCTGTCGTGTATGAGGCCGAGTCGGTGCGCAGCGACCAAGACGTTGGGCCGCAAACCCACCGTGCGCAATGCGCGCCGCCGCCAACTTGTGAGCGCGGCAACGCCTTCCCTGCCAAGCCCCGCGCTATACTCGTCCGCATGGATATCAAAACACGCAACATAGCAACGCCCACCGCGGATGCGCCAACGATGCAACCCGCCTCCGTTCCCGCCCCCGTCGTGGGCCGCTTTGCCCCGTCGCCCTCGGGCCGCATGCACCTGGGCAACGTATTCAGCTGCCTGTGCGCGTGGCTTTCGACCCGCAGCCAGGGCGGCAGCATCGTACTGCGCATCGAGGACCTGGACGATCGCTGCAAGCGCCCGGAACTTGCCGCTCAGCTGATTGACGATCTGGCCTGGCTAGGGCTTCAGTGGGACGAAGGCCCCTACTACCAGCACGATCGCCTCGACCTGTACGAGAGCGCCTTGCACCAGCTGCAAGACGCCGGCCTCACCTATCCCTGCTTTTGCACGCGCGCCGAGCTCCACGCTGCGAGCGCGCCGCACGCCAGCGACGGCACGCCCATCTACCGCGGCGCCTGCCGAGGCCTTTCGGCCGAAGAGGTCGCCCGCCGCAGTGCCCTGCGCGCCCCGGCCACGCGCCTGCGCGTGCCCGACATCGACGACCTCGCGGGCGACGTGATCGAATTCGTGGACCGCACGTATGGTGCCCAATGCGAAGCACTCGCCACCGAGTGCGGCGACTTTTTGGTGCGCCGCAGTGACGGCGTTTTTGCCTACCAGCTAGCCGTGGTGGTCGACGACGCTGCCATGGGCGTCACCGAGGTCGTGCGCGGATGCGACCTGCTGGGCTCCACGCCGCGTCAGATCTACCTGCAGCATCTGCTGGGACTTCCCACGCCGCACTACGCGCACATTCCGCTGCTCATGTCACCGGATGGCCGCCGCCTTTCCAAGCGCGACCGCGATCTGGACCTGGGCGAGCTACGCGCCCGCTTTGGCACGCCCGAGGCGCTGCTGGGCTGGCTCGCCGGGCAAACGGGCATCGCGCCGGACGCCACGCCACGCTCTGCCGAGCAGCTGGTCGAGCACTTTAGCTGGGACGTTATCCGCGCACACCGGGAGAACATCGTTATGGATGAAAGGACAGGCATGCAACAGACGGCAGCCCACCCTGACGAGCACCTCGATAGCGACATTGCCAAAGTATCAACAACCCATCTTTCGCCAGAGGGGTTCGATGCGTTCTGCGAAATACTTGACTCTCCCACGCCTGAAGCTGCGAAAACGTTACTCGAGCGCAAGCCGGCTTGGAAGTAAATCCCTTAACAAATCGGTTTTGGTTCGCCACGAAGCTCATTCGTCCGCGCCCCTACATGACGTCCCAGGGCTGGAGCTCGTCGCCCAGGTGAACGATGCAGTCGTAGAGTACGGTGTGACGCTCGGCCGGGTTGGCGTCGCGATGAAAATGGCCGTAGTACCAGCGCTTGTAGTCCAAGCGTTCTTCCAGCTCATCGAAAAATGCCGTGAGTCGATCAACGCCGGGGCAATCCCAGCCGGGCGCCGGATAGAGCGTGGGCGAAAGCATGCGCGTAGAGCAGGTGTGGGTGATCACGTAGTCGACCTTCCAACCCACGCTGTCGAGCTTTGTCCGCGCCTCCTCAAAGTTACGCTCGTCCGGCAGCTCCTGTGGCCACCAGCTGGAATAAGGAATGCGGTATTCCTTATCCACACTCGTGGCGCCGCCCATGATAAAGATCGTTGAACCGTCAAGCTCAAAAACCTCGCCACGCGTCAGGCGCCGTATGGGAGAGGTATCCGACAGGCGCTGCGTCAGCCCACCGTGCCACAACTCCATGGGGCGCTCCGCCCAGTGATCGAAACGCTCGTGGTTGCCGTCGACGAACAGCACGGTATAGGAGCGCGACTCCAGCCAAGCGATGTCGGCACATTCTTCGGCAGAGAAATCCCACGGAAAGCCAAAGTCGCCGGCGACGATGAGATAGTCG
>CABSBA010000018.1 GCA_902475825.1 uncultured Collinsella sp.
GCATCTGGACCAGGGTGATCTTTTTGCTCTTGAGTGCGCAGACCATAAGCGAATTGCCAGTAAACAGCTCGGCGCCGCACACCAGCACCAGCACCAGGCCCAGGCAAAAGCACAGGCCGCCCACGACGCGCTGGGCGCCCCAGCCCAGCGTGCTATCGCTCAAGAACACGGTAAAGAACAGGCCGCCGAAGGCAATGAACGCGCCGGCGAACATCGCCAAAACAAAGGCCTTTGCGACCGGCAGGTTAGCCTTGGTCACGCCGGCGGCCTCGGTCTTGGCCTCGATCGCGGCGGGCGCAAGGCAATCGGGAGCGGGGTACTCCGCCTTGGAATCTGCCATGTCAATCACTTCTTTCCTAATCAGCAGGGACAAGCGCTCCTATTGCTCTTGTCCCAAGCGGACAAAGTGGGAAAAGTCGTTGGCGGCCACGGCGTCGTACACGGCGTCGACGGCGTCAAAGACCTCCGGGGACATAGGGTTGTAAAACTCCGTATCGCCCGGCTGAATCCCTATGAAGACGATATCTTCGCACGATTGCTCGATTTCCTCGATCAGAATCGACAAAGGGAGCGAATGCGTGGTGAACATCGACTTGCGGGCCACATCGTGCTTGTCGAGCAAGCGGATGGACCCGACGGGCAGCGCCATGTCGGCGGCATCGACCAAGACCAGGCGAGGCGGACGCTCGCGCTTGACCTCGATGATGTCGTCCTCGGGCGTTTGGCCACCGTCGATGGTGTACCAACCGGCAATGGGCGCGTCCTCCATCTTTTTGGAGAGCACGGGGCCGGCGGCATCGTCGGCACGCAGTACGCTTCCCGCCGTGAGCACGATACCCGCAAACGGGGCGCCGTTCACACGTCCATCCACAACGCGACCCATTACTGCAACCTCCCCGTCAGATACACGCCCGACACATCGCGCACGCGCTCAACCAGATCGCGGAACTTCATCAGAAACGCGACCTGCTGGGCATGCAGGCCAAAGTCGTCGTCGAACACCGAGATGCCGGCCTTGGCCGAGCCGCGAAAACCGCGCTCGTCGAGCAGCGTGTCGCAGGCCTCGAGCAGCGACGGCACCGCCGCCTTGTCAAGCTGGCACTCGCCAAAGGAGCGGATGGCCTCGAACTTGGTCTTGGCCTCCCCCTCCGGCAGCGCATCGACGAGCGAATAGAAGACATCCACCGGCACCGACAGGCGCGGCTCAAAGCAGTCGAGCACGCCGGTGTGGTGGCCCACGGCGAGCGTGTAGTACAGCACGTCGCAGGCCTCCTGGGGAACGTCTTCCTCGGTCTCCACAAACTTACGCGTGAGCTCGTAGAAGACCACCTGGTCGGGTGCGTGGCCCAGACAGGGGTCGGCGACGCCCACGGCAGCCTCGTCGCTTGCGCGCGAGGCATCGCCAAAGGAGCCGCCGAGCATACCGGGGCCCGCAAAGTAACCAGAGCGGTCCGTGAGCTCCATCTAGTGACCTCCGGCCAGCACCAGATCCTGCAGCGCCGAGTAGACCTCAACGCGGCGCGGATCGTCCTGCTTGTCGATGAGCAGCGCCATGGCACCTCGGATATCACCCTTGGGCGCGCCCTCGAGCGTATCCATAAACTCGTTGGCCAGGTCGCGGCCGTAACGGTAGCCGCTCATGGCGCGAGCCTCGCGCTCGATGGCAACGCGCAGCTTGTACGGCACGCCGGGGTGCAGGATATCGGCCTGCTCGCCGGCGGCCTCCACCGTGGTCTCGGCATGGAGCTTTTGGTCCAGCAGACCGAGCGCCATGGCAAAGCCGTAGACGGTCTGCGCGGGGCTGGGCGGGCAGCCGGGGATGTAGACATCGACCGGCAGAATCTTATCCGTGCCGCCCCAGACGCAGTAGTTGTCGTAGAAGATGCCGCCGGTGCAGCCGCACGCGCCATAGGACACCACGATCTTGGGATCGGGTGCGGCCTCAAAGGCGCGCAGGGCCGGCATGCGCATGGCACGCGTCACGGCACCGGTGTACAGCAGCACATCGGCGTGACGGGGCGAGGGCACGACCTTGATGCCAAAGCGCTCGACGTCAAAGACGGGCGTGATGGAACCGAAAATCTCGATCTCGCAGCCGTTGCAGCCGCCGCAGTCAACGCGGTAGACGTACACCGAGCGCTTGATCTTCTTAAGAAGGGTCGCCTTGGCCTTCTCGATGCTCTCGTCGAGCTCGATCTTGGTCGGGCGGTACTGAAGCCGCTCGGGCAAAAGCGTGGGTTCGGCCATGGTTACTCCTCCTTCGTATCAAAATCCATGATGATGCCCTCGACCGGCGCCGGACCGGCGGGAATCTCGGGCGCATCGGGGTTGAGCTCGCGGTCGATATACTGCGGGTTCACGCCGTGGCCGCCCAGATACTCCATGCCGGGGCCCTGGGGCTCGCCAGACGCAAGCGTCTCGTTGGCAGCCATGCCGGCAGCGTTGCCGGTCTTTACGGCCGAGGCGGCGCGCAGGGCGTCGAGCTCGCGCTTGCACTCCTGGCACATACCGACGGTACGGGCGGCCTGCTCGGCCTCCATGCCGCCGGCCTTTTGCAGCAGGCGCTTGGCGTAGTCGATCTCCTTGTGCGGGGCGAACGGCTTGCCGCAGCGCGAGCAGTGCTCGAGCGTGTAGACGCTCTTGCTGGTGAGGTCGTCCTTGCTCATGACGGCCAGCTCAAACTCCTCGGTGAGCTTGATGGCCTCCATGGGGCAGGCCTCCTCGCAACGGCCGCAAAAGATGCAGCGACCGTAGTCGATCGACCAGGTAATGGTATCGGCCGCAAGGTCGGTGTCCATGCGAATGGCATCGGCCGGGCATGCCACGCCACAGGCACCGCAGGCGATGCAGAGCTCGGCGTTGTGCTCGGGCTTGCCGCGCATGTCCTTGTTGGTGGGAAACGGCGCAAACGGGTACTTGACCGTCGCGTCGCCGGCCTTGGCGTTAACCTTCCAAAGCTTCAGCATATTAGAGCGCCTCCTCATCGAGCGGAGCGGCCATGGTGCCCTCGCCCGCAAGCGGCGACTTGTCGCGCCAGACGTTCTCGAACTGCTCCTTGTCGAGCACGTGGTCGCGCTTGGCGGCGACATCGGTCACCGTCACGCGGTCGGTGCAGGAGTAGCACGGGTCGAGCGAGCCGACGATCAACGCAGCGTCACCCACGGTGTTGCCGCGGAACATATAGCGCAGGACCGGCCAGTTGCTGTACGTGGCGGCCTTGGCGCGCCAGCGGTAGCACTTCTGGTTGTTGCCGAGCATGGCCCAGTGCACGTCCTCGCCGCGCGGCGCCTCGGTGGCGCCGATGGCGTACTTGTGCGGGGTGTACTCCCAATCCGTGGTGAGGATGGGGCCCGACGGGCAGTTCTCGAGCATGGTCTCGATCATGTCGATCGAATCATAGACCTCCTGGATGCGAACGGCGGTACGGCCGAAGGCATCGCAGGTGTCGGCCGTGGCGGCGTGCATCTTTTGGACGTCCGGATCGGCGTAGCCGTCGAAGGGATGGTCAAAGCGCACGTCGCGGGCATAGCCCGAGCCACGCATGAGCGGGCCGACCGGCGAGAAGTCGCGTGCAATCTTGCGGTCCAAGATGCCGATACCGCTCGTACGCTCAATAAAGTTGGGCGTGGAGAGCAAGACGTCGACGAGTTCCTGAACCTCGGAGCGCAGCTGGTGGATGGTCGTGAGCGTGGAAAGCTTCTGCTCGGCCAAAATGTCGCGACGCACTCCGCCGATCACGTTGAGGCCGTAGGTCTTGCGGTGACCGGAGAGCTTCTCGGCCAGATCCATGGACTTCTCGCGGACGCGGAAGAACTGCTGGAAGCCGGAGTCGAAGCCCGTGTAGTGCGATGCCAGGCCAATGTTGAGCAGATGCGAGTGCAGGCGCTCGACCTCGAGCATGATGGCGCGGATGTACTGGGCGCGCGGCGGGACATGGATGCCCTGGGCGCGCTCGACGGCCTCGGCATAGGCCACCGAGTGGGCGCAGCCGCAGATGCCGCAGATGCGGTCGGCGAGGAACGTCACGGCGTCATAGTTCAGGCGCGTCTCGGCGACCTTCTCCATGCCGCGGTGCACGTAGAACAGACGGTAGTCGGCGTCGACGATCGTCTCGCCCTCAACGAACAGGCGGAAGTGGCCGGGCTCGTCGGAGGTAATGTGCAACGGGCCCATGGGGACGAGCGTCGTCTCCTTGCCCTTGGTATCGGCCAAGAACTCGTAGTTTTCCATGTCGCTCGCGGGAGCGGGACGGAAGCGGTAGTCCATGGAGTCCTTGCGCAGCGGGTACAGGCCGCTGGGCCAGTCATCAGGCAGCACTAGGCGACGACGATCGGGCAGACCCTCGGGGATCAGGCCGAACATATCGCGCAGCTCGCGCTCGCCCCACACGCAGGCGGGGACGAACGGCGTCACGGACGGGAACGTCATCTTGGCGGGATCGACCTCGGCGCGCACAGTCACCCAGCCGGGGTCCTCCCCCTCCATGGAGATGACGTAGTACACGGCGTAACGGCCGCACAGGCTGCGCTCATCGTTGCCGATGATCACGGGAATCCAGCCGTAGCGCTCGTAGTACAGGTAGTGGACGGCCTCGGGCAGCTTGTCCTGCTTGACGGTGATCGTCAGCTGGTCCTCGCACTGCCACTCGACCTTCTCGATAGCGCCCGGCACTGCAGCACGCAGGGCCTCGACGTGGCTTTCGCAGCGACGAGCGTAGTCCTTCTTTTCAGGTTCTGCCATGGTGCTAATTCACCTCACTTGTCTTGGTCTGGGAACTGAACACCATGCGGTAGAGAGGGGCCTCGTGGAGCTCTTCGACGCTCTGGTTCAAAACGACGGACGTTGCATCCTCGACGCCGCTCGTGATGGCGACCGGGGTGGCGATACCGAACCACATGACCACGATCGCGAGGGCGATCTCGGGGATGATCATGAGGGCGGGCACCTCGTGGCGCTTCATGCCCTCGGGCGCCTTGCCGAAGATGGACTTGAGCGCGATGCCGGTAAGGGCGAAGTACACGCCGGTGAGGCCGATGGCCACGAGCACGACCACCCAGATGGGACCGGACTGAACGCCGGCCACGAAGGTGAGGAACTCGGAGATGAACAGGGCGAACGGCGGGAAGGCGGCGAGCGCGAGCAGGGCGATGATGGTGAGCGCTGCCGTGACGGGAGCGATCTCGACGACGCCCTTGATCTTGTTCAGGTCGCGGGTGTGGTAGATGTGCTGGATGTTACCGGCCATGCAGAAGGCGAGCGCCTTCGTGAAGCCGTGGAAGATGCAGTGCAGCAGGCAGGCGGCGATACCGAGCGGGCCACCGATACCCAGGCACAGCGCGACCACGCCGACGTTGTCGACGGAGGAGTACGCGAAGCGGCGCTTGATATCGTCCTGCTTGAAGATGCACAGGGCAGCCACCAGGATGGACAGCGTGCCCAGGATGAGCAGGAGCGTTCGCGGATAGGTGTCGCCCACCGTGATGATGGACAGGGAGTAGAAGCGGATGATCACCAGCATGGCGCACTTGAGCAGCACGCCCGAGAGCAGCGCGGAGACCGGGCTCGGAGCCTGGGAGTGCGCGTCGGGCAGCCAGGTGTGCATGGGGAACAGGCCCGCCTTGGTGCCGAAGCCGATGACGATGAACGCGAACGCGAGGCGCACGAGCATCGGGTCGAACTGGTCGGCGTAGGGCATGATGGAGGTGAGGAAGGCGGCCTCATGCGCGTTGGGCATGATATCGGCGGCGTTCGCGTAGATGAGCAGCGTACCGAACAGGCCAAAGGCCACGCCGGCGGTGCAGACCATCGCATACTTCCAAGAAGCCTCGAGGGCCGTCTTGTTCTTGTAGATGCCCACGAGGAACACGGTCGACAGCGTAGTGGCCTCGACCGCCGCCCAGGTGAGGATGATGTTGTTGGACAGGCAGGCGAGCAGCATCGTGAAGACGAACAGGCTGAACAGCGCGTAGTACTGCTTGGTGCGCTCGGCCGGCATGGTCTTCTCCTCGATATCGATCTTGATATAGGAGATGGAGTACACGCCGGTGATGAACCCGATGATGCCTACCAGAAGGACGAAGATCGACGAGAGCGAATCGAGATGGAGCCACAGGCCCAAAGCGTCGATATTCTGCCCGCTCGAGAGCATGGTTCCCGCGGTGACGACCGAAAGGACAAGGGTCGCCGCGACGGAGATGGTGTTGAGCCCCGCGAAGACGTTGTAGGACGTCGTCTTGGGGAGCGCAGCCATAATCAGGGAGAACACGAGAGGACAAGCGAGCAGGGCGACCGTCAGCATTGAAACATCCATGGCCTACCCCTTCAATTCGGTCAGGTCGTGGGAGTCGAGCGACTTGGTGTCGTTCCAAATCCTCACGACGACGGCGGACATGATGATGACGGCGAAGATGGCGTCGGTGGCGATGCCGATCTCGATGATCTCGGGGGCCGTGGGCGCGAGCAGAGCGAGCGTCACGTGGCTACCGTTCTCCATAAGGCAGTACCCGAAGATCTGCTTGAGGATGTTGCGCTGGGAGATGATGCACGTGAGGCCGACGAAGAAGTGCGCGAAGCTGATGGCGAGGGCCGGAGTGGCCACCTCGGCGGTGGGCAGGCTCAGGCGCGTGACCACCGCGAAGCAGACGGCCACCTCCAGACCGGTGAGGATGATGGTCCAGGCCGGCTTGATGGAGGAGGTCAGCGTGCTATCGGCAGGCGAACCCATCTTCTTGTAGGCACGGTTGAGAATGAACGGAACGAGGATCACCTTGGTGACGAAGGCCGACGCGGCCCACATGAGAAGCTCGGTGGCACCGGTGGTGAGGCCCAGGGTGAGCAGCACGCCCACCAGGACAACCGACTGGATCGCGTACCACTTGATGGCGGACGGGATGGTCTTCGAGACGACCACCATGGTGGAGGTCACGATCAGAAGACCGCCCAGGATATTGACTAACGAATAACCCATGTCCTACCTCCTAACCCATCCAACTAGAGGACAGAGGACCGGCGACGACGACCATGATCATGAGGACGACGAACACGAACGCCATGGCGCGCGGAAGGGGCTGGCCGGCGGCCACGGTCTCGCTCGGCTCACCGGGCAGGACCTTACCCATCCAACGCAGGAACCATGCGAAGGTGGCGACGGTCTCGACGACCATGACGCACACGAGGACAAAGATGACCGTGTTGGTAGCACCAACCGCGAAGCCACCGGAAATGATCTGGAACTTGGAAAAGAACGTGCTCATGGGGGGCACGCCGGCGATAGCGGTCGCGGCGACCGCAAAGCCCACGCCCGTGACCGGGTACTTCTTCATGAGGCCCTGGATCTTGGGCAGCATACGGGTTCCCAGCGTGAAGCTGAGAGAGCCAGCGATGAGGAAGAACAGGGTCTTGGTGAACGCGTGGTTGAAGATGTGCTCGACGGCGCCGTTAAACGCCATCTGGCTTCCGAACACGGAGAGGCCCAGGCCAAAGAACACGTAGGCGAGCTGCGCGATCGTCGAGAAGGCGAGCAGGCGCTTCATATCCTTCTGGGGCAGGTACATGAGGAAGCCGAAGAGCATGGTCACGACGGCGTCGATGATGGCGACCCAACCGACGATCTCGGGGATATCGCCGGCGCTCGCAAGAGCGCGGGCGAACACGCACACGCCGACCTTAACCATGGACGCGCCATGAAGGTAGGCGGAAACGGGCGTGGGGGCCTCCATTGCGGAGGGCAGCCACATGTAGAGCGGGAACTGGGCGGACTTGGCCCAAGCAGCGAACAGGATGAGCAGCAGCACGACGGTCTTCATACCGGAATCGAGCTGGGAGATCGCGCTCAGCGCGAACGTGCCGGTTCCGGCGAACAGGAAGGCCGCGCCGATGTAGAGTCCCAGAGCGCCGATATGGGTGATGATGAGCGCCTTCATACCGGCCTTCTTGGCCGTGGGCGTCATGTAGTAGCTGATGAGGCCCCAGGAGCACACACCGGTGATCTCGAAGAAAACGAGCTGGCCGACGATGGTGGAGCTGTAGGCGAGACCGGCCATGGCGCCGATGAACGTGGAGAAGTACACGTAGAAGCGACGACGGGGCGCGTCGGGATGCTCCTTATTCTTATCGCTCATGTACGGGAACGAATAGATGACGACGAGCAGGCCGATAGCGACGAACGCGGGTGCGAGCAGCGTGCTCATCCGGTCGAATATGAAGCCCATGACCAAGGTCTGGCCCATACTCGCCCAGGTTACATCGACCGCGTTCATGCCGTTTCCGGCAAACGTCGCGGCCAAGCCAACGGAAGCGACCGTGGCGATGCCGCCGGCAAAGGCGCAGATCCATTTAGCGTAGGGACGCGGCAGCATGACGATGAGCAGGGAGCCCAGCATGGGGACGGCGATCGCCACCATGGCAAAGAGGGACAAGCTCGATTCGATTGACATAGTTTCTCCCTTCTCCCTACACGCCTACGACGACGAAGACGAACGCGAGGACCGCGATGCCGACGACGGCCCAGGTCTGGTTACCGAGCACCTTGAAGCGCGAACGGGAAACGGAGTTCTCGAGCACGCCGCAGACGACGAAATCGACCAGGCACTTGACGAGGAAGACGACGGCGCCCACGAGAGCGGTGACGCCGATGGTCGCGGGCTCTCCCCAGGGGATGAAGATGGAGGTGAACCAAGCGACGACCACGACCTGCTTCATGCCCATGGCGAGCTTCATCATGGCCAGGGACGGGCCGGAGAGCTCGGCGAGCGGGCCCTCCTGGAGCTCCTGCTCGGCTTCGGCCTGATCGAACGGAAGCTTGCCGAGCTCCATGTAACAGGCGGCCGCGAAGGCGACGCCGGCGAGGATAACGGCGACGACGCTCGAGACGTTGCCCGTAACGATGTGCTGACCCATGGTCGCAATGTCCGTGGAGCCGCACACGATGGCGACGGTGAACAGCGCGATGAGCATGGACGGCTCGATGAGCACGCTCATGAGGAGCTCGCGGATACCGCCGAAGCCCGCGTAGGCGTTGGAGGAATCCACGCCGGACAGCGCGAAGAAGAAGCGGGACAGCGCGAGCGCGTACATGATGGTGATGGCGTCACCAAAGACGGGCATGGGGCTCTGGAGCGTGAACATGGGCAGGCCCATGGCGAGCATAAACGACACCGCGAGGAACAGCGGCGGCATGATGCGCAGCACGAAGCTCGAGTCGGAACTCACGGACTCGGGACGCGCCATGAGCTTCGCGAGGTCCCGGTAATCCTGAAGGATGGACGGACCGCGGCGATTGTGCATCTTCGCGCGAATCACACGGGCGAGGCCGGAGAAGAAGGGCGCGACCAGCATGACCACGAGGCCCTGCGCCATCGCAAGAACGATGTTCATAATATCCTCTCCCCTCTCTAGACCATGACCACGGCGAGCACGAGGAAGACCACGAGCGCCGCGACGATGTAGCAGATGTATACGGAGTAGTTGCCGCCCTCGATCTTGGAGGCGAGGCCGGCCAGCTTGTCGGCACCCTCGCTCGGTGCATCGACCAGGAAACGGTCGGGCAGGGGCTCGACGCCCTGGGCGACACCGGTGAGCTTCTGGAACACGTGCGCGATGGACCAGCAGATCTTGGTGCATACCTCGCGCAGGGTGTAGAGCGGGCCCATGAAGAGTTCGACGTCGGACGCGAAGCTCGTGGCGACGACGGGCATGTGCTCGTTGGGCTCGTAGCCGCACGCCCAAGGGTCGGTCTTCTTAGCGGGGGCCTTGGCGCCGAGGCAGGACCTCAACGCGAACGCGAGGCCGGTGAGGACCACGAGCGCGATGGCGATCGCGGGGGTGGAGGTGGCGGCACCGGAAATCTCGTTCACGAGAGACACGCCCGAGGTGGCTGTGACGGCGGAGCCGGCAAGCACGCTCTGGGCGACGTCGCCCAGAACCGGGGCGATGACCGGGGAGCCGATTCCCAGTACCACGCAGATGGCCGCGAGGAGCATCTGCGAGAACAACATCGGAGCCGGGGACTCCTTGGCGTTCGCGGCCTCCTGGGAACGAGGGCTGCTCGCGAACGAGACGCCGTAGGCCTTCACGAAGCACGTGACGGCCAGGGCACCGGTGATGGCGAGGGCGGCCGCGGAGGCGACGGCGAACACCATGACGACCGGGTCGGAGAGCGTCGAGATGTTGAACAGGGACTGGTAGGTGAACCACTCGGAAACGAAGCCGTTGAGCGGCGGGATGGCCGAGATGGCAAGGGCACCGATGAGGAAGCAGACGGCCGTGACCGGCATGCGGCGGAACAGACCGCCCATCTTCTCCATGTTGCGCGTACCCGTGGCATAGAGCAGGGAGCCCGCGCCGAGGAACAGCTCGCCCTTGAACATGGCGTGGTTGAGCGTGTGGTAGAGGGCGGCCATGAGCGCGATCGTCGCGATGACGTCGTTGCCCAGGGCGTGCGCCGTCATGGACGCGCCGACACCGAGCAAGATGATGCCGATGTTCTCGACGGAGTGATAGGCAAGCAGGCGCTTGATGTCGTGCTCGTGGAGGGCGTAGACGACACCCAGGACCGACGAGATGGATCCGAAGACCAGGACCATGAGGCCCCACCAGAGCTGGACGCCCGAACCCGCGAGCAGGTCGAGACCGACCTTGAGGATTCCCAGGATGCCGATCTTGATCATGCCGCCGGACATGAGGGCGGACACGTTGGACGGCGCCTCGGGGTGCGCCTGGGGCAGCCAGGAGTGCAGCGGAATGATACCGGCCTTCGCGCCAAATCCGAAGAACGCGAGGACGAAGCACGCGGAGGAGACGGCGGGTCCAAAGTCATGCGTACGGAAATCACTGAAGCTGAAGGAACCGCCCACGCCGTTGGTCATGAGCAGGAAGCTCGCCATGATGAGAACGAAGCCCACGTGCGCGATGACGAAGTAGAGCCAACCGCCCCTAATGGAGTTCTTGTTCTCCTCGATAACGACAAGGAAGTAGCTCGTAAGGGACATGAGCTCAAAGGCGACCAGGAACCAGAACACGTTGTCGGCGGTGATGACGAGCATCATCGAGGCGACGAAGGTGTTCATAAAGAAGCCGGCGCGCCCGACCTTGCCCGGGTACTCGTCGAAGTAGGACAGACCGTAGATGAAGCCCGCAAAGGCGAGAATCGAGATGAGGACCACGATCAGGCCCGCAAGGCCGTTGAGCAAGAGCTCGAGACGGGCGAACGGGAAGAAGAAGACCGTGTTGAGGGACGAAACGTCGCCAAGCACGGCCTCGAGGCCCGCGATGAACGACAGCACGGCCGCGACGGCGCCGATCAGGCAGCCGGCGGTCTTGGCGGCGTTGTCGGCCTTAATCAGCAGAACCGAGGCGAGCGCACCGATGCACGAGACGGCAAGCGATGCGATAAACAGCGTCATGCTATCCATTGTTTACGCTCCCTTCTGCTTTCTCGGACAGACCCTGGGCCACAGCGGTAACGTCGACGACCGGACCGTTTTCGATCGAGCGCAGGCGCTTGGCCTCGTCGAGCTCGCGATCGGCCGCGCCGCCCATGACGGTCAGCGCCTTGGTGGGGCACGCCGCCACACAATGCGGACCGTCCGGATCGAAGGCGCACAGGTCGCACTTAACAGCGCAGGTGTACTGGCCGGGAGCCCACGTAAGCAGGCTGCTCAGGGACTTAGGATACGAAGGCGTCGGGTCGCACATGCCTGCGACACCGGCGATAGACGTGCCATCGGGATGGATGGCTCCGAAGGGGCACGCGATGGCGCACAGCCTGCACCCGATGCACTCCTGCTCCTTGACGTGGATGCGATCGCCATCGTGCTCGATGGCATTCACCGGGCAGACCTCGGCGCAGGGGGCACCCTCGCAATGGTGGCAGGCAAGGGCGGCCGAAATACCGCCGGTCTTCACGAGCGCCAGGCGCGGCGTATCCTGAAGACCCTGCATCCGGTGGGCGTCGGCACAGGCGGACTGGCATGTTCCGCAGCCGATGCACCTCTCCGGGTTGATGTCGATGAAGCGGTTCATCCCCACTTCCTTTCAAAATAACGGGCCGGGCTCCCGAACGTACGGGACGCCCGGCCCAAAAAGCCAACGAGAACGGGACTACACGATTTGATTCACGTGCGTCTCGTCGTCGAACTTGGCGGCGCCAGGCTCAACGTCCTGGGGAGCGGCGGCGTCCACCAGAGCCTGCTTGAGCTCGGTGTACTGACGCTCGACCTCGCCCTCGGCCCAGACCTGGTCGGCGATAGCGTCGACCTGGCAGGCGGAGAACTTGTCCTCGGGCGTATGCGAGACCGGGTCGACCTTGTGCATGGTCAGCTCGTTGCACTTGCCGATCCACCACTGGTAGGTCATATAGACCGTGCCCTTGTTGATGCGGTCGCTCACGTCGGCGCGGCTGTATACCTGGCCGCGGCGGCTGTGGATCGAGACGATGTCGCCATTCTTGATGCCGCGTGCCTGGGCGTCCGCGGGATTCATGCGGACAAAGCCGGGCTCGTCGGCAAGCAGTGCCAGCGTCTTGCAGTTGCCGGTCATCGAGCGGCAGCTGTAGTGGCCGACCTCGCGGACGGTACACAGGATGAGCGGGTACTCATCGTCGGGAAGCTCGGAGGGCGCCTCCCAGTCGTGCGCCATCAGGTTGGCGCGGCCGTCCTTGGTGGTGAACTTGCCACCAGCGAACATGTCGGGCGTACCGTGGTCGTTCACATCGGTGCTCTTGACCGGCCACTGGGCGTAACCGCCCTCGGGAGCCATCTTCTCATAGGTCGCGCCCACAAAGTTGGGGCACAGGCTAATGCACTCGTTCCAGATCTGCTCGGTATTGTCGTAGTGCATGGGATAGCCCATGCGCGTGGACAGGTCCGCGAAGATCTCCCAGTCGTGGCGGCACTCGCCCTTGGGCGGAACGGCCGCGTCAAAGTGCTGGAAGCTACGGTCGGATGCGGTAAAGACACCCTCGTGCTCGCCCCAAGAGGTAGCGGGCAGGATGACGTCGGCGAGCATGGTCGTCTGCGTCATAAAGATGTCCTGGCAGATGAACAGATCCAGCTCGGAGAGCGTCTTGCGCATACCGGTCGAATCGGGCTCGGTCTGCACCGGGTCCTCGCCGTAGTTGTAGAAGCAGTGCACCTTGCCCTCGTCGACCAGGTGGCCCAGGTCGGTGAGCTTGTAGCCCTCCTCGAGCGGGAGCTTTTCCTCGGGCACGCCCCAAGCCTTGGCAAACTTGGCACGCACTGCCGGGTCGGTGACTTTCTGGTAGCCAGGGTACAGGTTGGGCAGCATGCCCATATCACAGGAGCCCTGGACGTTATTCTGACCGCGCACGGGCGCGAGGCCGGAATTGGGTTTGCCGATCTGGCCGGCAACGCAGGCGATGGAGGCGATGGTGTGCACCGTCTTCAGGTTCTGCTTCTGCTGGCATACGCCCATACCCCAGCCAATGATGGCAGAGGGCTTCGCCGTGGCGTACATCTCGGCAGCTTGGTGGATCAACGCGGGCTCGACACCCGTGATGTCCTGTACGGATTCGGGAGTGTAGTTCTTGATGGTCTCCCACCACTCGTCAAAGCCGTTCGTATGCTCGGCGACGAATTCCTTGTCGTAGAGGCCATCGTTGACCAAGCAGTTGGCAAAGGCGTTGAGGAACGCGACGTTGCAACCGTTCTTGATCGGAAGGTAGAGATCGGCGATACGCGCGGTTTCGATATGGCGCGGGTCGGCGACGATGATCTTGCAACCCTTTTCTTTGGCTCGCACGATACGCCTTGCGACGATGGGGTGCGAATCGGCAGGGTTATAGCCGAAGAGGAAAATGCAGCCCGCATCCTCCATACCGGGGATGGAGCATGACATGCAACCTGAACCAACCGTGTCCATCAGACCGAGGACAGTAGGGCCGTGTCAAGTACGGGCGCAGTTGTCCACGCTGTGGGTGCCGATGCACGCACGCGTAAACTTCTGCATGACGTAGTTCGCCTCATTGCCGCCGCCTCGCGAAGAGCCGGTGGTCATGACAGCGTTAGGACCATATTCGTCAATTATGGCCTGCATCTTAGATGCGGTGAAATCCAGTGCCTCGTCCCAGCTTACGCGCTCAAGATCCGCGCCCTTGGTGCGGCGGATCATCGGGTGCAGTACGCGAGGAGTCAAGATCTTGGTGTCGTTGATGAAGTCGTAGCCGCTCATGCCCTTAAGGCACAGCTCGCCCTGATTGGTGATGCCGTTGAGCGGTTCGGTACCCACAACCTGGCCGTTTTGGACCAAGAGGTTAAACTGGCAACCGGCGCCGCAGTACGGGCAGATCACTTTATGCTTCTCCATGACACCCTCCTTCCTTTCTCTGCTACCGAATACTCGGTACTTATTTGACAATCATTGGGCCTGTCGCCCGACGCTTACGCCTCGTTTTCGATGGTGGCGCGGGCACGCTCGGCAGTCAGCTCCGCCAGGCGCTCCTCGTCTACCAGGGTGAGGCCCTTGGTCGGACAAGCCTCGGCACACGCCGGACCGCCGGGACGGTCCACGCACAGGTCGCACTTGAGCACGAAGCTCTTAGTCTGCGAACCCACGCGCACGTCGCCCATCAAGACGGGGACCTGCGTGGTCGCCACGCTCACGGCGCCAAAGGGGCAGGCCATGACGCAGCTCTTGCAACCGATGCAGTTGTCCTCGTTGACGCCGATGCGATGGTTCTTTGGATCAAAGAACAAGGCGCCCGTGGGGCAGGCCTTGGCGCACGGGGCATCCTCGCAGTGGTGACATGCCACCGGCGCGGAAATCTCGTAGGTGCGCGTTACGCGCAAGCGAGGTGCGGCGATGTTGCCGGGAATATCGTGTGCTTCGATGCACGCCGCCATACAGGTTTGGCACCCAATGCAGCGTGAAGAATCAGCCACGACTCGTTTATTGCCCATGTTGTTCACTCCCTCCTGAATCCCATGCCGGAGAGACCCTGTCGACGTTGCCCCAAGCCGCCCGTGGCCTGGCATCGGCGTATCGAGCGCATGCGGCGAAA
>CABSBA010000019.1 GCA_902475825.1 uncultured Collinsella sp.
GGGCTCTTCTGGTCTAAAGGCATGCCGTAGTTTTTGCTGCTTCAGATAAAGAAAGCGCCCGTTTGCCGGGGGGGGCAAACGGGCGCCGTTGAGCGAATGTGTTTGCGTCATCAGCCGTTGTGGGCAACGTCTTGATGACTAGTTGGTCGTGCCGGAATCGTCGCCTGAATCAGTACCAGAGCCAGAAACCGAAACCGTCAGCGTAATCGTGCTGTCGGTGGACTGCTTGCCAGTGGGGGAGACGCCCGTCACGGTGGCGTTTTCGTTGCCACTCACGGGGTTGCCGTTCTGATCGCAGAATGCGATGTTGTAGAATCCGGCGTTGTTGAGCGCGGTGACGGCGGCGGAGATGCTCTTGCCGTACAGGTTGCCCGGAACGCTGGCCTTGCCGGACTTCTTGGCGATGACGACGGTGATCGTGGCGCCGGGCTTCTGCTTGCCGCTGGGGTTCCAGCTAATGACGGTGCCCTCGGTGACGGAATCGTTCTCCTGGTAGCTCACGTTGACGCCAAAACCGGCCATGTCGAGAGCGTTGCGTGCCTGGGCCTCGGTCATGTCGGTCAGATCGGGGACGGAGGTGGTGTCAGGACCGCTGGAGACCTTATACGAGATGGTCGTGCCCTTCTCGACTTCCTTGCCGGCATCAGTGCCCTGCTCAAAGACCTGGCCTTCGTCGGCCTCGTTGGCCTCCTCGGTTGCGTTGCCCTTTAGGCCCACGCTTGCCAGCGCGGCCTCGGCCTGGTCCTTGGTTAGGCCGACGAGCTGCGGAACCTCAACTTTCTCGGAGGGCTTGGGGCCCTTGGAGATCACCAGGTTAACCTTGGAGCCCTTGGGCTTCTTAGTGTTGCCGTTGGGGGTCTGCTCGGCAACCTTGCCCTCGTCGACATCGTCGTTATAGCTCTGGTCGACAGTTCCGACCTCAAGGCCGGCCTCCTTGATCAGCTCGATAGCGGTCTGCTGGTCCTTGTTAAGCACATCGGGCACCGTAACCTGCTCGCCCCCAAAGAGCCCGGTGGCGAAGGCCACCACAACGCCAACCACGGCGATTGCGGCGACTACGGCGGCGATAATCTTGTTCTTGTTGGACTTGGGCTGATCGACCTCGTAGGAGCCCGTGGAACCCGAAACGGCGCTGCGGGGGTTGGTCTGTCCGCTTACGCCCGATACGGGGCGAACCATAGCACGCGTGGAGTCGGACAGCTCACGGGTCTTGGTGGCGCCCAGGTCGCCCGCGGCGCCAATGATGCGCGTGGGCTCGGAGACGTTGACGGCGCGGCCGGACAGGTAGTTGTTGAGCACCTGGCGCAGCTCGTCTGCCGTCTGGAAGCGGTTCGCCGGGTCCTTCTCCATGCACTTGAGGATAATGCGCTCCAGATCGGCATCGACGCCGGAGTTGATCTGGCTCGGCGGAACCGGCAGCTCGTTTACCTGCTTGAGCGCAACCGAGATGGCGTCGTCGCCGTCAAAGGGGACGCGACCGGTGGCGCACTCGTACATGACGACACCCAGCGAGTAGATATCCGAGGTGGGGCCGAGGTCCTGGCCGCGGGTCTGCTCGGGGCTTACATAGTGGGCGGTGCCCAGCACGTTGTTATCCTGCGTGAGATGACTGTTCTTGGCGCGTGCGATGCCAAAATCCATGACCTTGATGTTGCCGTCGGGCAGCACCATGATGTTTTGCGGCTTAATGTCGCGGTGGATGATCTCGTGCTTGTGTGCGACCGAAAGCGCGGAGCTGATCTGCGAGCCGATCTGGGCGACCTTCTTGGGGTCGAGGGCGCCGTGACTCTTGATGCCGCTCTTAAGGTCAGTGCCGCGCAGGTACTCCATGACGATGTAATAGGTGTCGCCGTCCTTGCCCCAATCGTAGACGCCCACGATATAGGGGGAGGACAGGCCTGCTGCTGCCTGGGCCTCCTGCTTAAAGCGTGCGGCGAAGGTTGCGTCGCCAGCATACTGCGGCAGCATGATCTTGACGGCAACCGTGCGGTCGAGGACCTGGTCCTGTGCACGGTAGACGGTCGCCATACCGCCCGTCCCCACCTTATCCTTGAGGAGGTATCTTCCCCCGAGGACCCTCTGTTCCATTCCTGCTCCTAACATAACTATTCGCTCAACGATGTGTGTAGTACCAAATGTGTGGCCGCTGGGGCCGTGTGGCGCGTTGTCGCTAACTCATCGGCCGCGGCGCGCCATAAGTATCCGCTTTGATCATGGGCATCACGCTCCCTGTGCGGCGAGCGCCGCGGTCAGGACGATGCCGGCAATCTTGGCCGCCTCGACGTCGTGTTTGTCGTAATCCTCCAGGGCCACCGAGATGGCAACCGTGGGTGAATCGTAAGGTGCAAAGCCAACAAACATAGAGTTGACGTTGGTGCCGCCGGTCTCGGCCGAACCGGTCTTGCCGGCAACCTTGACGCCCGGAATCTGGGCATCGGTGCCGGTGCCGGACTGGACGACGGCGAGCATGGCCTGCTTGACCTGGTCGGCCGTGGCAGAGCTGACAGCCTGGCCCAGCGAGCGGGACTGCGTGGTCTTAACCACAGTTCCGTCCGGGGCGAGTACCTGGGCTACAAAGTACGGGTCCATGACCACGCCGCTGTTAGCGATGGCGGCGGCAATCACGGCGTTTTGCATGACGGTGGTCTGCGGGCCGGGCGTATGGTCCATGCCGACAGGCTGGCCGGCGCCGGCCCAGGCAATCTCCCATTCGGTCATGAGCGACGGGTCGGCCATGATGGAAGCCGCGGTGGTCAGATCCTGACCGAGCTTTTGACCGTAGCCAAAGGCGTTGGCAAACTGGACGAGCGAGCTGGCACCGACCTCGTTTGCCACCTGGCCAAAGACGACGTTGGAGGACACGGCAAAGGCCTGCTGCAGGCTGATGGTGCCGTAGCTCTCGTTGGCAGCGTTGGTGACCGGTGCGTTGCCGATGTCCATGGAGCCGGGCGCCTGGTAGGTGCTGGTAAGGCTGGCGGTACCGGTCTCGAGTGCCGCGGAAAGCGTAACGACCTTAAACGTTGAGCCCGGCGTGTACAGCGCGTCCATGGCGCGATTGTACATGGAGCCGTCCTCGCCGCCGCCTGTCTGCAGCAGGGCATCGATGTTGGTGTTGTCGTAGGTGGGCGAGCTGGCACATGCGAGCACCGCGCCGGTACGCGGGTCGATGACCACTACAGCGCCCTTAAAGCCCTTGAGCGCCTGCTCAGCAGCCGTCTGGATGCGCGAGTCGATGGTGAGCTTGGCGGTGTTGCCCGGCTGGGTCTGGCCCGCGAGCGACGCGATGGCGTTGTTCCAGCTGGAGTAATCCTTAGAGCCGGTGAGCGTATCGTTCATGACGCTCTCGATGCCGGCGGTGCCGTATTGCTGGCTCACGTAGCCAACCACGTGCGCTGCCAGGTTGCCGTTGGGGTAGGAGCGTACGTAGGTGCCATCCTCCTGCTGCAGCGACTCGGCCAGCGTCACGCCGTCGGACGTGATGATGGAACCGCGCTGGATGTACTTGGAGCGGGCGATGGTGTGGTTGTTGGTCGGCATGTCCTGATAGTCCTTGGCCTTGATGACCTGGACATAGGTGAGGTTGCCGATAAGGATGGCGAACAGCGCCGTAAAGGCGAGCACCGCACGAGTTAGACGGTTGGCAAGCGCAACGCGGCCGAGCACACCGGATTCAGGCGTGTCGAGCAGGCGACGACGCATGCGCGAGCCGACGGAATGGCTACCGCTGCCGTAGGAAGACGAGGTGGCAAAGCGCGTGCCCGTCGGGGCGGCGGCAGATGCGACCTGATCATCGGTGATGGCGGCCATGGTGCCGGTGCCGGTAAGCTCGGCCTCGCGTCCGGTCGCCTCGTCACCGGCGCGCAGCAGGAGCGCGACGATGATGAAGCTCGCCAGCAGAGAGGAGCCGCCCTGGCTCATAAAGGGCAGGGTGACGCCGGTCAGCGGGATCAGGCGGGTTACGCCGCCAACGATCAAAAAGGCCTGGAAGCTGATGGCTGCCGTAAGACCGGTGGCGCTAAAGGCGGCAAGGTCGGACTTTGCGCGGGCAGCTGTGGTGAGGCCACGCACGGCAAAGAGCATAAACAGGATGAGCACGGCGCCGCCGCCCAAAAGGCCCATCTCCTCGCCGATAGCCGAGAAGATAAAGTCGGACTCGACGACAGGGATGTTGTTGGCCATGCCGTTGCCGATGCCAACACCGACCAGACCGCCATCGGCAAGCGAGAAGAGCGACTGGACGATCTGGTAGCCCTGGCCCTGGGCGTCCTTAAACGGATCGAGCCAAACCTGGAAACGCACCTGAACGTGAGACAGGAACTTGTAGGCGCCCACGGCCCCAACAGCTAAGAGCGCAAGGCCGATAACGACATACGAAAAGCGCCCCGTGGCAACGTAGAGCATCAGCAAGAAGATGGTGTAGAACAGCACGGCCGAACCCAGGTCGCGTTCGAAGACGACGACGAGCAGGCACACACCCCACACGGCAAACAGCGGCAGCAGCAGTCGCAGGCGAGGGATCTTAAAGCCCAGAATCTTGCGGTTGGAGATAGAGAGCAGCTCGCGGTTCTCGGCCAGGTACCCGGCCAGGAACAGCACGATAAAGACCTTGGCGAACTCGCCGGGCTGGATGGTAAAGCCCGCGATGCGAATCCACAGCTTGGAGCCCGAGATCGTGGTGCCGATAAAGATGGGCAGCATCAGCAGGATGATGCCGATAATGCCAAAGGTGTACTTGTAGCGCATGACCACGTCGAGGTTCTTGACCAGTGCGAGCGTTCCCACCATGAGCGCCACCGAGACAAACAGGATGATGAGCTGTGAGATGGCGAGAGCGGGTGCGAGACGCGTCACGAACGTGATGCCGATGCCCGAAAGTATAAATACGATGGGTAGGATGGCGGGGTCGGCGCCGGGCGCCAAGATGCGCACGGCGATATGTGCCGCGGCGAAGGCGGCAAAGAGGCCGATCGGCACGGCGAGCGTCTCAAAGGAGATGGCAGCGCCCGCGGTGAGGACGTACATCGCATACAGCAGGATGACGGGGAACGCCGAGGCGATGAGCAAGAGTAGCTCGGTGTTGCGGCGACTCATAAGCGGCACTCCCTTTCTAATTCTTATCGGAGGCTTCGGCCTCGGCGGACTGTTCGGCGGTTTTCTCGGAATCTGATTCGGAGGTCGATCCCTGATTGGTGTTGTCGCGAATCGTTTGCGCGTCGATCACCTGGCGGGTCTGCTCCTCGTCGATCTGGTGGCGGTACTTGGATATCGTGTCCTGCGCATCGTCGACACTTGTTTGCGGAATGCCCGCCTTGAGGCGGTTTTGCGTGTCTTCGGGCAGGTCGGATAGCTTGATGCTGGTTTCGCTTTCGAGCCAGTGGAGCTTGAGTCCGAGTGGCTTGCCGGGCAGGCCGCGCCAGACGGCGACATTGCCCTGGTAGGTACCCAGGTAGTACGAGCCGGTGACACCCGTGTAGGCCCAGATGCCAGCTGCCAGCACAAAGACGAGGGCCAGAATGGCGGCGATAGTAATGTTGCGGCGACGCACGCGCTGCGCCTCGCGCATAACGCCATCGTCAACCAGGTCAACGACTACTACGGTCACGTTGTCGTGGCCGCCGGCAGCAAGCGCCGCGTCCACTAGGTTGTCGACGCAGATTTGCGCGGTTGAGGACTGCGTGGCGATGTTCTCGATATCGCTATCGGGAATCATGCTCGAAAGGCCGTCGGAGCACAGGATCAGGCGGTCGCCTTCCTCGATATGCAGAGTGAAGTGGTCGGCATACATGGCGGGGTCCGAGCCCAGTGCGCGGGTGATGACCGAACGGTTGGGGTGGACGCGAGCCTCGTCTGCCGTGATCTCGCCGGCGTCCACGAGCTCCTCCACGTAGGAGTGGTCGCGGGTCACGCGGATGAGCGTGCCCTCGTGGAGCAGGTAGGCGCGCGAGTCGCCCACGTGGGCGATGGCGAGCGTGTCGTTTTCGATATAGGCGCAAGTGGCTGTGCAGCCCATGCCAGGCTTGCCCAGGCCGTTCAAGGCGGCCTCGATTACGGCGGCGTTAGCGGCCTCGACGGCTGCGGCCAAGCGTGCTGCGTCGGCGGACTGCGGGGCCGTTTTGGCAATAGTCTCGACGGCGATAGAAGAGGCTACCTCGCCGGCGGCGTGACCGCCCATGCCGTCGCATACGCAAAAGAGCGGCGACTGCACCAGGTAGGAATCCTCATTGTGCGGGCGCACACAGCCAACGTCGGAGCGGGCGCCCCACATGAGTTGCGTGGTGGTGCCGGCATCATAGGTCGAGTCGGTCTCGATGCGCTCCTCGGTCAGGGGCTCAAAGCTCATGGTCGAGCCGGGATCTTTGAGCTTGGCCTCAACGGCGGCAACGTCGATCTCTGCTGTGTCACCGGGAGAGACGGTGTCGGTCTCGGCGTTTGATTCGGAATTGTCGGTGTCCGGGGAGTCGGGCTCCTCGGACACGCGGGCGGTCGACTCGTCGTCTTGCGGGCTGACGTCTATAGGCTCGGGCGCCGGCGTAGACGCGGGCGCAACCTCGGATGCCGGGGCTATGGGAAACGCCGGCGCGGCGGGCTCGGGTGCCGCAAACACCGCAGCGCTCTCGTTGATTGCCGCGGCGACGGGCTCTGCAAAGTGAGCCGGCGCTGGGGTTGTTTCGGGCGCTGTGGGCTGTTCCGCAGCATGTGCGCCGATGGGCGCCGCTACGGCATCCTCTTCGTCCTCGTTATCGGCGAGATCCGAAATATCATGCGTTACATGCGAAAGAGGCAGGGAGAACACGGTGTCCTCGGGCTCCACGGGTGCGGAGCCCGCCGGAGCGGCGTGGGCCGGCGCAGCTGTGGCGGCGGCCGGTGCCTCGGTCATAGTTGCGGACTTGTTCTCCTCGTCGATCATCGACGGTTCACCTTCATGACCACGTCGCCAATCTGGACTTCGTCGCCCTCACGCAGCGTCGCGGGCTCCACGAGCTGGCGGCCGTTGACGAGCGTGCCGTTAAGCGAGTTGAGGTCCTCGATGATGAGCGCCGGGCCCTGCAGCGAAAAGCGCGCATGCGAGGCCGAGACGAACGGTTCGTTGATGCAGATGTCCGAAGATGGCGAGCGACCGACGATGACGGGGCCGAGCATGTCTACGTGGATGCCGCGGATACCGCGCGGACCCTTGTCCACATCAATCGTCCAGATAGCCGAGTCGCGGCGCTGCCCGCGCACAAGTCCCACGCCGGTCTTCATGACGGCGAACAGGAAGATATAGAGCAGGGCGACCAAGACGATGCGGCCTGCAAAAAGGACGATATCGATGTTCATAAGCGACTATCCCCTAAATTCAAAGGTACTCAGGCCAAACGTCAGCAGATCGCCGTTGCGCAGTGGGCAGCGCGTAATGCGGCGGTTGTTGACGAGCGTGCCGTTGGTGGAATTGAGGTCCTCGATCGACCAATCCGAGCCCGTAAAGGTGAGCTGGGCGTGGCGGCGCGACACGTTGGGGTCGCGCAGGGCAATGTCGGAAACTGAGCGCTCGCGACCGATGGTCACCTGTGCGGAGGTGATGCTATGGCTCTCGCCGCTCACGACGTCGACGAGCTGGGCGAGCGGGCGCTGCGGGGCGCGAGTGCTCGCCATGTTGGAGGCGATGCCGGCTGCGGCGCCTAGGCCCACGGCGGCACCGGTCGCGGCGGCTCCGCCCATGCCGGCAAGCGCGTCGCGCGAGACGGTCTGCGGCACCGGGATAGGAGCGGCGGGGTCGGGGACGCTAGGCGCGAAGGGGTCTGCCACGGCAAGCGGGTCGGGAGCGGCGGCGCGAGGCGTCGGCTGCTGCTGGGGCATGGCGGCGGGGCGCTGCTGCTGCGGGGCGGCAAACTGCTGCTGGCCGGCGCGCGGGGCGCTGGCGGCACGGCTTGCCGCGGAGTTGTTCTGGCCCAGGCCGTTCTGATAGGCGCGCTCTTCTTCGTACAGGCGGCCGAGCGTGGGGGCATCGACGTTCTCGGCAAAGACCGAGAACTTGCCGGCGCGCAGCTGCGGATCGATCATAAAGCGCACGAGGGGCTCGCCGACAAAGACATAGCGGCGCTTTTCGGCCTGCGCCTTCACGAACTCGCGGACCTCGCGCGAAAGCTCGGGGTAGAACGGGGCGAGCATGGGATCGTCGTCGGCGGCGATAAGGATGGTATAGAGTGCCGGCGCCGTGTTGACGCCGTTAATCACCAGAGTCTGATCCTCCATGTCGCGAGCGGCCTGCTTGGCAAGCTTCTTAAAGGAGAACGGGGCACGGGTGGCACCGAAGATGCCGGCCACGTGGTCCTCGAAGATGTTCAGGAAGTTCACGAAAGATCACTCTCCGTATAGGTTCTTTGGTATCCGAGCAAATATAGGCATATCCCAACGATTATAGAGGATAGGATTCCCGCAACCGCCGCCTTGGCGATGACCGCGGCTGCAAGGCTGGCAATTTCCATATGGTGTGCAAGACAGGACGCCGCTGCGCAGCCGATGCCGGTGACAGCGATTGCGGCGATTGCGGCAAGGTTTGAGCCCTGATTGGCACGCTTGGCATGGACATTGAGCAGCGCAGATGACGCCGCGGCAGTTGCCGCGACCAGCACAAAGGCAGCCCAAAGGAGCGGGTCTCCCAGCGCTGCGGCAACGTTACCGAGCCCCAGCACGCCTCCGGCTGAAAGCGCGACCGTGGCCAGACGGGCAAAAAGCGCGCCCATGCCCGTTGCCGCGGCGGCGCTTGCCGGGCCGAGCCAAAATGACGCGACGCCGGCGGCGACCCCAGCTGCCAGGAAGGTATTGCCGGTCAGACAGCCAAGCGCGAGTGCACAGGTGAGCGTGGCGCTCGCGGCAGTCTCGGTGCGACCCCAGGCGATCCACCAACCGGACATGGCGGCGGCAAAGATCACCGCGACGGGCAGCATCGACAGGATGCCCTGTGCCTGCATGGTGGCGTTGGCCATGAGCACCAAAAAGCCCACAGCCGAGATGGCCGAGCCAATCTGGGGGGCCAGGCCAGCCGCCGCTCCGATCGCGATGGCCGCAATGACCAGGCCGGGAAGCGCCGCGACCCCGGCCGTTTGCATCAGCAAAAAGCTAAAGGTGCCGCACGTTAGCGCCGAGATAGTGCGCATGGTGTAGTCGCGCGCATGGCTCCAGCGCGTGCCCGCCCAGCCGAGTGCGGGGTCGACCTCGATGGCGTCGTCCTCGTAGTGCGACGGCTCGATATCGTCGAGCTCCTGCTCGTCATCCGAAAGTTCGCCAACCATTTGCTCCAGGCTGCGACGGCCCTCGCGCACGCTGCCCAGACCGGCAAGGAGCTGGTCGCAAAATGCCTCGATGCTGTTGGGGCGGTCCTGCGGCATGGGGGAGAGCGCGCTCATGAGCGCGGCCTCGGCTCCCGGGGGGAAGTGTGGTATCAGCTCGTTGGGATAGGTGGCGCCGCCGATGATGCGGTCGAGCGAGTCGGCGGGCGTGGCCGCCATAAAGGGAGCGCTGCCGCACAGACCCTCGTAGATCACACAGGCGAGGGCAAAGACATCGGCGCGCTCGTCGACCGTGCCGGTCTCGATATCGAGCTGCTCGGGCGGCATGTAGCCGATGGTGCCGCCGCGTGAGCCGCCAAAGCCACCGGCAGACGACAGTCGCGCCATGCCAAAGTCGGTGAGCTTTACATTGCCCGAGTGGTCGATGAGCACGTTGGCGGGCTTAATGTCCAGGTGGAGTACGCCGTTACTGTGGGCGAAGGTGAGCGCCTGGCCCAGGGCATCGGCAATGGCCGCGGCCTCGTCAAAGGTAAGTGAGTGGCCGTCCGCGCGGTGCAAAAACTCGGCCAGCGACATGCCATCGACATATTCCATAACCAGGTAGGCATAGGCTGTGTCGTGCGTAAAGTCGATGACCTGCACGATGTTGGGATGTTGAAGCATGGCGGCAGTGTGCGCCTCGCGCAGGACATCCATGATGTCGCTAGCGGGCATGCCGGCACCGTTGATAAGGGGGATGCGTTTAATGGCGACGCGGCGGCGCAGGTGCGTGTCGCGGCAGATCTCGATGGAGCCAAAACCGCCGGTCGCAAGTGTCTCGAGCGGCTGGTACCGCTTGAGCAGCTCGCGAGAGCTGGTGCCCTCCAAGGGAACGTCCGGCGAGAACCGGGCGGTATGTTGCGAGAAAAGCGGCATGGCCAACCCTCGTGCGTTTAAAGTTCGTTTGCGAGTGGCGGGCGCGGAGCCGAGCCGTTCGCGGTGGCATAGATGCTGCTAGTGTAGCACGCTCGGGCGGATGGCGAGGATAACGGGGACGGGGCGACATTCTTCTTGGCCCCGTCTTGAGCCGTCCGGAAAATGCATCCCAGTTCTCAGCCGAATAATGGGATGCGCTTTCCCAATGGGGCATACTGCGGAAACTGCATCCCAGAATATTGGCCCAGAATGGGATGCAGTTTCCGAATCGACGCCCAAAGGGAAACCGCATCCCGCTTTGGAACGCCAAAACGGGATGCGGTTTCCGCTGTCAGTCTAAGTTACGCCTAAGCAGGCGGCCGGAGCTTGGGCCCCGTGCTCGGGTTAGCGCTTCTTCTTGTTCTTCTTCTGCTTGCGCTGCTTGCCCTTGGTCTCCTGGGGCTTGTCGCCCTGTTTGGCTTCGGCGGCGGCCTTTTCTGCCTTCATCTTCTTGCGTTTGGTCTCGATGCGGAGTTTTTTGTTGATGCGCGCCTTAAGGAAGGGACCGAACTGCTCGGCATCGCCGCGGACAAAGGTGTCCTTAGGGATCGTCACGCCCTGGTCGGCGAACATGGCCACAAAGATGCGCTCGCCGTCGAGCACGTGGTCGAGCTTTTCAAACGGGAAGAACTGTGACTTGCCGCTCTTGCCCCAAACCATCAGGCCGTCCTCGTTGGCGGCGATGCGGCGATAGCGGCCACCCATGGACTCGTCGGCCTCAACGGCGTCGATAAAGTCGCGGGCGAGGGTGTGGTGCAGGTTTTTGCTCCACCAGGCCAAAAAGGCGCCGAACACGATCAGCACGACGCCAAACTTGATCCAGTTGCCGCCGGCCACCAGCATGCCGATGCCGATGAGCGCGGCAATTGCCGCGGCGACATACAGCGAGCCGCGACGCCTGGGCGAGGCGACCAGGCGGGCGAAGTCGGTGACCAGGTCGTTTTCGTACTGGTACTCGTTGAGGTACAGGATGCCGTCGTCGGCTGCGGCCTGCTCCTCGAGCGCGACCTCGACCTGGTCGGCTGCTTCGGAGGGAACGAGGTTGCTCTCTGCGTCTGCCATGCTCTTTGGACTCCTATCGCGGCGGGCTCGCCGTACGGGTTATTATGAATGCAGTATGCCGTGCGACCGCATGGCCGTCGCGGCAACAAGTCTCAGTATACCCGGGGGAGCACCCATGGAATCGTTGTACCGAAAGTATCGCCCGCTCACCTTCGACTCCGTGGTGGGCCAGCAGCATATCGTCTCGACGCTCGAGCACGCTATCACCGAGGGACGCCTGTCCCACGCCTACCTGTTCTGCGGACCGCGCGGCACGGGCAAGACCACCATGGCGCGCATCCTTGCCAAGGCGCTGCTGTGCCGCAATGCCGAGGCGGCGCGCGCCGAGGGTGCAAGCGGCTGCATGCCCGACGGTACTTGCGAGGAGTGCGAGCTCATTGCCGAGGGCAACCACCCCGATGTCTACGAGCTCGATGCCGCAAGCCGTACCGGCGTGGACAACGTGCGCGAGGAGATCATCAACTCCGTCAACTTTGCCCCGGTGCGCGGCAAGTACAAGATCTATATCATCGACGAGGTCCACATGCTCACGACGGCGGCGTTTAACGCGCTGCTCAAGACGCTCGAGGAGCCGCCGGCGCACGTGATCTTTGTGCTGTGCACCACCGACCCGCAAAAGATTCTGGAGACCATCCTCTCGCGCTGCCAGCGCTTCGACTTCCATCGCATTGGCAACGAGGATATCGAACATCGCCTGTCCTACGTTTGTGAGCAGGAGGGCTTCGATTACGACGACGAGGCGCTGGCCATCGTGGCGCGCCATGCCAAGGGCGGCATGCGCGACGCGCTCTCCACGCTGGAGCAGCTGAGCGTTTTTGGCAATGGTTCCGTGCATGCGGACGATGCCCGCTCGCTCTTGGGCGAGGTTTCGGACCAGATCCTGGGCGAGTTTGCCCGCGCCATTGCCGAGCGCGATGTTGCCGAGCTCTATGGACTCATTCGCGCCCAGGTCGAGGAGGGCAATGACCTGCTGGAGCTGACGCGCGACCTGGTGGCGCACGTGCGCGACGTGTACGTGGCGTGCGTTGCCGGTGCCCGTGCCGAGCTGTTTGAGGGCGGGGCCGAGCAGGCCGAGGCGCTTGCTGCTGAGGCTGCTGTCTTTGGCGAGCATCCGGCCGACCGCCTGGCCCGCGTGCTGACGGTGCTCGACGATGCTGCGCTGGAGATGAGGGGCGCGAGCGATGTGCGCTTGGTGCTCGAGATCGCCTGTACGCGTCTGGCACGTCCCGAGGCCGATCTGACCATTGAGGCCCTGGCAGAGCGCGTGGCGCGCCTGGAGGCCATGGTTGCCAACGCCGCAGTTCCGGCGAGCGTGGCTGCTGCCGGCGCTGCGCCTGCAGCTGTTACGGCTGCGCCCGTGGCGTCACAACAGCCGACGCTGATCTCGGGTGCCCGAGCTGCCACCCCTGCCCCGTCCACTGCCCCCGCCGCTGCGCCCGCGCAACAGGGCGGCATGCCTTGGGACCGCGGTGTCGCCGCTCCGGCGGCCCAGCCTGCGCCTCGTCCTGCGTCCGTGGCGACTCCCAAGCCTGTGGCGCCCGCGCCCCAGGCTGCCCCGGCTACGGCTCCCGCGCCTGCCGCCGCTCCGGCACCCAAGCCCCAACTCAACAATGCCGCCCAGGTTGCTGCCGCCGGCGCCGCCGAGACCCCCGCGGTCGAGGATGCCGGTGAGCTCCAGCGCAAATGGGCCGAGGTCGTCGAGCGCGTCAAGGCCCAGCAGGCCTCCTACGCGGGGCTTTTGCTTAACGCCCGCGCTACGGCCGACGATGGCGCAAAGCTCACGGTCTCGTTCCCCGCGGGTTCGACCTTTGCCATCAAGATGCTCGGTCGCGCCGATACGCAGTCGGTGGTCTTGCCGACAATCAGCGCGGTCTTCGGTCGTCGCACCGTCGACTATGTCCTGGATGGGGGTGGCACGCCGGCTCCTCAACATGAGGAGCATTCTCCATCTGCACGGGCTGCGGCATCTGCGGACCCGCAACCCGTGTCCTCGGCGGCCCCTGCATCCTCGAGCGCCAACGCGACGCAGCCAAAAACAGCACCGATAGCGGCACCGACCCCGTCGGCGCCTAAGCCCGTCGCGGCCAAACCGGCTGCTCCGGCACCGGCACCCAAGCCCGCTGCCGCGCCTGCGCCCAAGTCATCCGATCTGGGCAAGGCCCCCTGGCTGCGCTCCGACAATCCTGCCGGCGCTCCTGCCACGGGCAAGCTCCCGACCGAGCCTGCGCCCCGCGCGCCCGAGCGCACGTCCGTTCCTAAGGCTCAACCGTCCAGGCCGTCTGCACCGTGGGAATCCGAGCAGGTGCCCTACGACGACGCCATGGTCGCCGGCTTTGCCGCCGATGCGGGCGGGGACGATCTGCCTCCGTTCGACGTGCCGGCAGCGGCGCCTGCGCCCAAGCCCGCGACTGCGATTCCCTCGGCCCCCGCAGTCGCGACGTCCGCTCCCGCAAGCGATGACGCCCCCGCGGCTCCTTGGGAGTCCAATCCCGGCGCCGGCAGTGTCATCGAGGCGGTGTCAAAGGTATGCACCAAGCCTCTCGACGTGCATTTCATGATTGTCCACCCAGAGCAATACATAGAGCAGACTGCCAAGGCGGGTGCAATGATGATGAATGTGCACTACGAGGCATGCACCCACCTTCACCGTACCATACAGCAGATTCATGCCGCTGGAATGAAAGCCGGTGTAACCCTGAACCCATCCACACCTGTCTGCGTGCTCGAAGACATCATCTGCGATGTGGACATGGTGCTGCTGATGAGTGTGAATCCGGGCTTCGGCGGACAGCAGTTCATTGAGAACACCATAGGCAAGCTGGCACGACTGCGCCAACTCATCAAGTCATCCGGCTCGAAAGCACTGATAGAGATCGATGGTGGCGTGCAGGCAGAAACGGCTCCCCGCCTGATAGAGGCTGGTGCCGATATTCTGGTGAGTGGCAGTTATGTGTTCAAGAGCAAAGACCCTCTTGCCACCATCCACGGTCTTAAAACATTGTAATATTCGAGAAGACATCGTGCTCCTTAGCCATACGACGTAGGTTAAGGAGTGCATAACGCATTCTGCCAAGACTGGTGTTGATGCTTACATTCGTAAGTTCGGCGATTTCCTTGAAGGACAACTGCTGGTAATAACGCATATACACCACTTCCCTCTGGGTAGGTGGCAGCAGGTTGACCATCTTCTTAACATCCGACATCACCTGTCCCCGCACGATAGTGTTCTCCGCATTATCGAAGACCACGTATTCATCTCTTATCTTCGACATATCGTTGTCATCGGGAGTCTCCACGATGTTCTGCAATCTGTTGTCGCGATACATGTCCATCATCACATTGTGGGCTATGCGCATGCACCATGCCAGGAACTTGCCATTGGGCACATACTGGCGCTGCTGCAGTTTGGAAACCACCTTGACGAATGTCTCCTGAAAGACATCATTCGCCTTTTCCTGGTCGTGAACCACAAACATGATGTAGCCGAACAGTTTCACCTCGTTGCGTGACAGTAACAAATCGAATGCCCGATTGTCGCCCTCGACATAAGCCAAGGCGAGTTGCTCATCGGTCCTTGGGCGCGGTCGTCCTGCACATGCTGTCGGTGGGCGTGGCGCGCACCGC
>CABSBA010000020.1 GCA_902475825.1 uncultured Collinsella sp.
GACTCGTCTTGTCGTCCCGATAGTAACCGTCAATGGCAAACCCTTCGGAAGCGCATTCCTGCATATAGGACGTTTCCCGGCTTATAGCAAACAGCCCTGTAGCGCCCAGGAGCACAGCCAGGCAGACCACTGCAAGGGTTATCGAAGTAGCACGGCGACCCATGTTAGACCAACCGATAGTTGTTTAACGGAGCGCGAAACATACCTGGAACCTCCGATATCAGGGGGAACGTCGCCAGCAGGCTGGTGACAACTATATGCTTCTGACATCAAACCATATGGCTGTCACTCGCGGAGGGGGCATCGGTGAACGGCGTGTTTTCATACTCCATTGGTCAACCCTAAGCGCGGCCCTACAGGTCGCACTTGTACACGCGGTAGATGTACTTTTCGGCTTCCATCTCGTAGGTGGCGATGGGCAGTCCGTAGCGGTCGTACTCGATAAAGGTCTTGGCCATGCCCGATGCCACGAGCATGCTGTTCGAATTGCCGACGCGCTGCGCACTGCTGACGTAGCCCGAGAACGGCACCGCGATCTGGTCTTCGAGCTCGTAGGTGCACGCCACCTCATCCACCGTAAAGATGCGTCCAAACGAATGCGTGCCGCGGCTGTAGTCGGTCACCACCCCGGCGCCCAGCTGGCCCCAGTCGAACTTGGGATAGCTTTCGGCCGCACCAAAGTTGTTGTCGTACAGCAGCACCTGGTAGCGACCGGTCGTTGCCGTGTCAGAACTCGGCAGATACGTCACGCTGTGCTGGCCCGCGTTGAGCGAAAAATCGCCCTGGGCTTGCAGCAGCTTGTCCTCAAAGCCCGAGCCGGCCCATTGCCACTCCTTTCTATTTCTGGGTCCATCTTCTCACTGCTGGCGACCAAAAATGATCCGTTTTCCTCCGTCCCCGAGGGATCATTGTTAGTACTTGAAGAAGCCCTCGCCCGAGCTTTCGCCCAGCTTGCCTTCGTCGAGCATCTGCTTGAGGACGGATGCCATGGCCTTAAAGTTGTAGGGCATCATCATCTTTTTGAGCAACGGGCTCACCAGGCCCGGCACCTTCTGGTACTGCATAACGATGTTGTAAGCCGTCTGAATGCCCACCGTGTCGAACACGCGGAACGGACCTTTGGGTGCGCCGGTGCCGCGCGTCCATGCGAGGTCGATGCTCTTGGGATTGCTCACGCCCGAGACGTACAGATCAAGGCCCGAAAGCAGCCACGGTACCAACATGGAGTTGAGCAGGTAGCCATTCTTTTCCTTGTTGACGGGAAGCGCCAGCATGCGAATGTCGTTGGCGAAGTCGACGAGCTCGTCGAAGTAGCGCTTGTCAGTTTGATCCTGCGCCATGACCTCGGTCATGTTGTTCTTCCAGATGGAGTTAGCAAAGTGCAGCGACAGGTACTTCTCGGGGCAACCAGTGTACTTGGCAAAGGTGCTCGGCAGCAGCGTAGAGGAGTTCGTCACGACGACGGTCTTTTGCGGGAGAACCGGGGCGAGCTTTTTGTAGAAGTCGATCTTTGCCTGGGTGTCCTCGGCCATAGACTCGATGACCAGGTCGGCGTCGGCTACGGCCTTGGCAAGATCGAGCTCCAGCTTGAGCGTAGAGTAGGCACGTTCGACGGCGGAGAGTGCCGCCTCCTTGTCGAAGGGCTGGCCGCTATCGGCGATACCGGCGCACCACTCGCCCGTGCCGTCCGCCATGCCCTCGATGGCAGCGATGTACTCCTCGCGCACATGATCGATCTTGGGCTGGGTGCGGCCGATGCTGCCCTCGCTGCGCAGCCAGATCGTCACATCAAAGCCGCAGTAGGCAGCCTGAAAGGCAATCTGGCTTCCCAACACGCCGCCACCGGCAACACAAACGGTCTTGTAGCTCATGGAACGGTCCTCTCTTACGTAATTCCATAGATGTGTATTTATTCAACCGTAAGGATGACGCGCGATGGGGGTGGGTTCTATAAACGGACGGTATTTTGCCGCGAACGGCTACACTTGTTTATTATCTTAGCTTTCTGTAGCCCGTTATTGGTGCCACCGGGCAGCAGTTGTCGGAAGTGCGGGGAAAAATCGAATGCCGCCGACCAGACCGGCTTTTTAGGCAACAAAACCGCAGGTCACAAGAGTCGAAAAGGGCGGTGTGCTCGGAGGTTCCGAGTTTTTCCCCGCACTTCCGAAATCCAAGCTCGCAGGAGAGGAAAGCGAGGCAATTTACACCACATATGTCCAGCAAAAACGGGTGGTAGCCGCTGCGGCCACCACCCGTTTGTCTCATATCTAGCCCATAGCAGGCAAGCTACTTCTTAATGCCGCGTCCCAGACGCTTGGCGACCGATGCAACAGCCTCCTCGCTGGCCGGTCCGCAGCTCACGCAGCCATCATGGGCACGCATCTGGCCAGTGACCTCGTCCATCGCGAGCGGCGCCACCTTCTCGAGCTTAAAGCCCTTGCCGGCGCGCATGTTCTCCTTGGCCACGCTGATCATAAGCTTAATGCGGTTGAGCTGGTTGACCTCGGACGCACCGGGGTCGTAGTCCACCGCGACGATGTTGCTCTCGGGGTGCTGACGGCGCAGCTCCTTGATCACGGCCTTACCCACCACGTGGTTGGGCAGGCACGCGAAGGGCTGCGTGCAGATGATGTTGGGCGCACCGTGGTCAATCAGATCGAGCATCTCAGCCGTGAGTAACCAGCCCTCGCCCATGTTGTTGCACACCGAAAGCACCGTGCGGGCCTTGTCGGCCATGGTGCCGATGCGCTCGGGCGCCTCAAAGCGGCGGGACTTTTCGAGCATCTCCTCCACCGGCGTACGCATCCAGTCCACGAGCTTAATAAGCGCTTGCATGCCCGCACGCGTTGTAGCAGAGCTACCCAGCTCGTCCTTCTGCAGCTCGGCATTGCTCATGGAGTACAGGAAGAAGTCGAGCAGGCCCGGCACCACGGCCTCGCAGCCCTCGCGCTCGATAACGTCGACCACGTGGTTGTTGGCCGTGGGATGGAACTTGACCAGGATCTCGCCGACCACGCCCACGCGCGGCTTGGCGCCCTCGCCCACAAGCGGCATGGTGTCGAACGCGCGGATGGCCTCACGCGCAAGCTTGGTGTAGTTGTGGCGGTTGAACTTAGGCGCCAGCTTGCGGGCGCGCGCCATGTACTCCTCGTAGAGCGCATTGGCAGCACCGGGCGTTGCCTCGTACGGGCGGCAGCGGTAGAGCATCTGCATCATCACGTCGCCAAAGAGCACCGCGTACACGGCCTGCTTGAGCAGCGCCGGCGTAATCTTAAAGCCGGGATTGTCCTCACCGAGCGCCACGGCCGAAAGCGAAATCACCGGGATCTCGGGATGGCCGCTCTCGCGCAGCGCCTTGCGGATGAGCGCGATGTAGTTGGTGGCACGGCAGCCACCGCCGGTCTGGCTGATAACCACGGCCGTCTTGGACAGGTCGTACCGGCCGCTCTCGATGGCCTCCATAATCTGGCCCGTCACCAGGATCGACGGATAGCAAATGTCATTGTTCACATAGCGCAGGCCGGCCTCGACGGCATCGTGATCGGTCGAGGGCAGCAGCTCCAAGTTGTAGCCGGCACCGCGGAATACCTCTTTGACCAGGTCAAAGTGGATCGGCGCCATCTGCGGGCACAGGATGGTGTAGCCCTCCTCGCGCATCTGCTCGGTAAAAGGCACCTTGGGCCATGCGGTCGATGCGCTCTCACGCTGCGCCTCGAACGTGTACTTGCGGCTCGCGAACGCGGGGGCATCCTTGGAGGGCGCCACCGGCGCGGCATCGCCCTGCTCGTATGCCTCGCCCGCGGCCGTGGCCTCGGCCAGGCGCTCGGCCTCCTGGTCCTTAAGCGCGGCCATGAGCGAGCGGATGCGGATGCGCGCGGCGCCCAGGTTGGACACCTCGTCGATCTTGAGCACGGTGTAGATCTTGCCGCTGGCTTCCAGAATCTCCTGCACCTGATCGGTAGTCAGAGCATCCAGACCGCAGCCGAAGGAGTTGAGCTGGATCAGGTCCAGGTCGTTGCGCATCGTCACAAAACGGGCAACGGCGTACAGACGGCTGTGGTACATCCACTGGTCGACGACGCGAATCGGACGCTCGGGCTTTACCAGATGCGCAAGCGAATCCTCGGTAAAGACCGCAAAGCCAAAGCTCGAGATAAGTTCGGGCAGGGCGTGGTTGATCTCGGGGTCGTTATGGTAGGGACGACCGGCGAGCACGATGCCGTGACCGCCGTGGTCCTCGACCCACTTAAGAGCCTCCTCGCCCATGGTCTGGATGTCCTCGTGGAAACGCGCATCGGCCTCAAAGGCAGCGTTGACGGCGGCATCGACCTCGGAGCGCGTGATCTTGGGTCCACGCACGCGACCGCGACCAGCCTCGGCGTCGGCCACGCGGTCGACGGCGAGCACCTGGTACAGGCGGCGCTTGAGCTCGGTCTTGTCGTGATAGGGCACAAACGGGTACAGGAACTCGATGTTCTGCTCGCGAATCTCGTCGATATTGAGCGCCAGCGCCGTGGGGTAGCTCATGACGATGGGGCAGTTATAGCAGTTGCCGGCGGTCGAATCCTCCTTGCGCTCCCAGCGCACGCACGGCATCCAGATAAAGTCGACGTCGCGGTCGATGAGGTTCATCACGTGGCCGTGGCTCATCTTGGCCGGATAGCACACGCTCTCGGACGGCATGGACTCGATGCCCGCCTGGTAGGTCTTCTTGCTCGACTGGTCGGACAGTTGCACGCTAAAGCCCAGGCGCGTAAAGAACGCGTGCCAGAAGGGGTAGTTCTCGTACATGTTGAGCGCACGGGGGATGCCGACGGTGCCGCGCGGGGCCTCGTCGGGGCTCAGCACCTCGCGGTTAAAGAGCAGCTCGTTTTTCTTTTTGAAGAGGTTGGGGGCCTCGGTCTTCTGCTTTTTGTGGCCGGCGCCCTTCTCGCAGCGGTTGCCGGTAATGAAGCGCCTGCCGCCGCCAAAGTCGTTGACAGTGAGCTGGCAGTTGTTGGAGCAGCGACCGCAGCGGACATGCTTTTGCGTCACGGTAAGGTGCGCGATGTCCTCAGCCGAAAGGATGGTCGAGGTGCCATCGGCACCGGCGCGATCGCGGGCGAGCAGGGCCGCACCATAGGCGCCCATGCAGCCGGCGATGTCGGGACGCACGGCGTGAACGCCAGTGAGCTGCTCAAACGCACGCAGCGTGGCGTCGGACATAAAGGTGCCGCCCTGGACGATCACTTGGCTGCCAATCTCCTTGGGGTCGCGCAGCTTAATGACCTTGAACAAGGCGTTCTTGATGACGGAATAGGACAGGCCGGCCGCAATGTCGCCCACCGTGGCGCCTTCCTTTTGCGCCTGCTTGACGCGCGAGTTCATAAAGACCGTGCAGCGACTGCCCAGGTCGACCGGGGCCTTGGCATGGATGGCGGCGTCGGCGAACGCGCGCACGTCCATGTTCATAGAGACGGCGAAGCTCTCGATAAAGCTGCCGCAGCCCGACGAACAGGCCTCGTTGAGCATAATGTGCTCGATGACGCCGTCCTTTACGCGCAGGCACTTCATGTCCTGGCCGCCGATGTCCAGAATAAACTCGACGCCGGGCAGGAACGCCTTGGCGCCGCGCAGGTGCGCGACGGTCTCGATCTCGCCGGAGTCGGCCTTGAGGGCCTCGATGAGCAACGCCTCGCCGTAGCCCGTGGTAGTCACGTGGCCGATGGTGCAGCCGGCGGGAATGTGGTTGTAGAAATCGGCCATGATGACCTTGGCCGTGCCCAGGATGTCGCCGTTGTTGTTGCCGTACCAGGTGTGCAACAGCTGGCCGTCCTCGCCCACGAGTGCGGCTTTCATAGTGGTGGAGCCGGCGTCGATACCGATGAACACGCGGCCGGTGTAGCCTTCGAGCTTGCCCTTGGGGACGACTTCCTGGTCGTGGCGGTTCTTGAACTCAGCAAAGTCCTCATCGGTGGCAAAGAGCGGGTCCAGGCGCTCGACCTCGGCGCCCTGCGTGTCGCCCAGGCTGTCGATGGCCTCGATGAGCTGCGGGAACGTGCTGAGCTTATTGGACTCGTGCGCCATGGCGGCGCCGCTCGCCACAAACAGGTGGGCGTTTTGGGGCACGATACGGTGCCCCTCGTCCAGGTTGAGCGTGAGGTAGAAGCGGTGGCGCAGCTCGGAGAGGTACTGCAGCGGGCCGCCCAGGAAGGCAACGTTGCCGCGGATGGGACGGCCGCACGCCAGACCCGAGATAGTCTGGGTCACGACAGCCTGGAAGATGGAGGCGGCCACGTCCTCGGGGCGGGCGCCCTCGTTGAGCAGCGGCTGGACGTCGGTCTTGGCAAAAACGCCGCAGCGGCTGGCGATGGGATAGATGGTGGTGGCGTTGGCCGCGAGCTCGTTGAGGCCGCTCGCGTCGGTGTGCAGCAGGGTTGCCATCTGGTCGATGAACGCGCCCGTGCCGCCGGCGCAGGTGCCGTTCATGCGCTGCTCGATGCCGTTGTCGAAATAGATGATCTTGGCGTCCTCGCCGCCCAGCTCGATGGCGACATCGGTGGCCGGGATGAGGGTTTCGACGGCGCGCTTGCTGGCGATGACTTCCTGGACAAACTCCAGGTCGAGCCACTGGGACAGCAGCAGGCCACCCGAGCCGGTAATGGCGCAGGTCATCTGGGCCGTCGGCAACACGGTCGCAGCGCCCTCGAACAGGTCGCGGGCGCAAGCGCGGACGTCGGTGTGATGGCGCTGGTACTTGGCGTAGACAATCTGGTTGTCGTCATTGAGCACGGCAAGCTTGACGGTGGTGGAGCCCACGTCGATGCCCAAGTGCAGGTTGCCACGAGCGTTTTCGGGGTTGAAGATCGCGCCTTCGGGGGCGTGGGCGGCGGCTACGGGCTCAGCGGCGGCGGCGGGCTCACTGGCGATGGACGTCTCCCCTGCCGCGTTCTTGGCATCGGCAACTGCCTCGGCGACCTTCTCGGCAGCCACGGTCGCGGCCTTCTGCGCGGCGTCCACCACGGCGGGCGCGGCCTCGCGTGCGGCAGCGACCATGCGGTCCTTGATGCCCTCGACGAGTTTGCTCATTGTCTCTCCTCTTAGTTGTTGGACTCGACGGTTGCGGCGGTGTCGACCGCGTCCTCGAGCTGCAAGTTCAATAGCTTCATGCCGTATTCCGGAACGTTGATATCGATGGGTTGGCCATACAGGTCACCAGGGCGCACAAAAGCGAGCACCGTCATAATGCGCGCCATGGCCTCGGGCGATTCGGTGAGCCCACGCTCAAACCAGCGCTGAATCATGCCGACCTCGGCACTCACGACGTAGGTGACGTAGTAGTCAAAGAACGTGCCCAGCGCCAGGCCCAAAATGCCCGTCTGCGCACGCGGCACCACAGCCTCACGAGCGGTGTCGATGATTCTTTTAATGAAGGCCTGGTCGCCGCCCGGACCCAGCAGCGCACCGATTAAGTCGCGGTTGGCCGCAAGATAACGCAGCAGCTCAACCGAACCGGGCGCGGGCTCGAGTTCATCGATGTTGTGATAGAGATCGGGCAGCTGAGCTGCGGTGATGAGCTCAATGCGCTCACGGATCTCGGCCAGCAAGCCGTCCTCGATTTGATTGATAAAGTCGGGAATATCGCGGTAGTGCGAATAGAACGTGCGGCGCGTAAGGCCGGCACGCTCGGTGAGCGACGCGACGTTAATGCGCGAAAGATCGCCGCTTTCGGCAAGTTCGCTGGCAAGCGCCTGGCGAAGGGCACGCTGCGAGCGAAGGGACCGGCGATCGCATTTCTCGAGCTGGGACAAGCGTCCTCCTTGTTACTCAGCCTGTGCGCTATTGCACAGTGCGAGTATTATTGCACACCGTGTGCATCAACACGTAAAGGCAATATTTGGGATGTGACGAAAGGGCAGCCCCTTTGTCACATCGAGCCGCTGCTTGGTCCCGTTAATGGGACCAACAATCGCCGCACCCGTTGCATCATGTCGGTAACGACCGATAAGGAGGCCGACATGAACAATCAGGCAAGCGATGGCATCACCGATGCCGGCAAAGACCTCGTCCTCAGCTGCATCAAAAGCCAAGAGCTGCGCGACCACATGCGCAAATACTTATACTGGCCGGCGCCAATCATCGCCGGGTCGCTGAAGACACTTGACGAAAAGCGCGCCATGCTCGAGCAACTTCGCGAAGATGTCACATCGGAGTTCATCGAAGATATCGATTCGCATCTCACCCAGCTCAACTGCGCGCTCAACATGCTCAACAACGTCGAGCGCGACCGCGGAATCCTCCTACTGCACGTCATGTTCTACAACGAGGAGGAGCGCGACGCCGACGCCCTTGACGGCCCCTTCCCCACCGCATCCTGGGAAGCCGCGCAGGCGCTCATGAAGCACTACATCGAAGAGTATCCTGACGACGACTGGTCCGAATCGTACTGGAAGATCAATCTCTACACCTCGGAAGACCTGCACGAACATCAAACGGCGCAGCCCTCCCTGGCGTTTGCGGCAACTAGGGACGGCGAGCTCATATTCCTCCGCGATCTGCGCAATCACCGCACTCGCAAATCGCATGTCGAAAGCGTCTGGCGAAACGATAGCAGGCGGTTCTGCGCGAACAACGAGCCTATCTACACGCCGTGGGTACCGGGCGACATCCTCAAAATCGACGGTCGCCCCTTCGACCACGGACCCCGCTTCGCCATTGTGCTCGAAAATGACTACGAGCACACGCTCCGGGGACAAATCTGGTGCGCAGGGCCCAGTAGAGATCATGGTGTTAAGGAGGGTTCGCTTTCATCCGGCACCTTCAGCGACAGTCTCTTGGACCCCTTCATCCCCTCCGCCCTCTACACCGCCGAGCGCTACACCGGCGACCTGCCGGACGACTGCGCTTTTATGCTCGAGCTTTCGCAGAAGCTGCACGACGACCCCGACTATGGCAAGCAATGGTTCGAAGGCTCGGTCGGACACGATTGCCTGCAGCCGTATCGCAAGCCCGCCAACCAAAGCGAGCTGGATATTCGTCCGGACATCTTCGAGTTTTTGGACTCGCGCAGCATTAAGGAGCATCTTCAACGAATCAACTACGAGCTCACCACGTCCGTAGCGGCTTTCATCGTCAATTGCTCGCATAAAGCGACGCTGCAGCAAAAGCTCGAAGGCTGGCAAAAGATCATCGACAATATGCCCAATTGCACTATGAGCCGCAGAAATGACACGGTCAACATCCCGGACTTCCATGCCTTTCTGCGCAATGTCATCAGGCAGGAGCAAAGAAAGCTAGCACACTTTAAAAGGACGGACGGTCAAAGCCTGTATTTCTTTGATGACTACTCATGGGACCGACGCGGGCAGGGCGGCTGTCTTTACGGCCCGTATAGCAGCTATCAAAAGTGCTTCGATGCAATCTGGAAAGAGGTCGACGGTGACGATCCCAAAGCCATCAGGACGAAGACCACTATGCCGACGACATGGTCTTACTCAATGCGAACGGCGAAGTAATGTCTTGCGATTACCGCAACAAAAGCGAGTGGGACGAGGCGGGCACCGCCAGCGATTTCGAGGACATGTGGTTTGATATCCCGACGCCTTTCCATGCCGGAGACATCGTCTGCAACCTCCAACGCCCCGACGAGCCGATGGTGCTGTTTGACCTGCAAACTTGGGGATCCGAACGAGCCGACAAAGAGCTGGCCTCCTCCGTCTACAAAGAGCACCTCGTTCAAAAGGCCGACAAGCTATTGCGCTGGCACCGATATGACGGCGACGCCAGCGACATGTACGCTTACGGATGCCAGGTCTCTTCCGCCTTGCATTTCCCCTTCTACATTGGGGAGCCTGAGGGCTTTCTTTTGGACATCGACTATTACCGCAAGCCGCTCAAGTCAGAGGAGCGAATCCTTTACGGCGTCAGGGCGTATGTCAAAGGCGACCTGGCGGTTGATTCGCTCGCCGCGATGGCCAGCGCATACGAGTTACAAGCACTGGCGGAGAAAAAGGCACGCGGATTCGAGGGCGCGGACGGTTGGCTCAAGGACCGCTACCCAGAGCTGTTCGATACGACGGTTGAGCCTTTCTTAGAGGATGATTGCGGCAGTTGCGCTTAGTTTTGAAACGCCACTACTAATTGTCCATTCAGTACGCGCACACCCATGTACCAGTGCGTTTCCAGAAGTATGTTTGACGCGAGATTCATATGGGACCCGTTAATGGGACCACAAAGCGCAACCTCTGATGGATGCTAACGGCAACGAACGAATTGGAGGTTGCCATGAACAACCAGGCAGATACCGCAATCACCGACGCTGGCAGGGAGCTCGTCTGCAGTTGCATCAAGGACGATGAGCTGCGTGCTCATATGTTCCAACACATGGGAATGGCAGATGGCTCCCTCTGTAAAATCATCGGCGACTCCCTCAAGACGCTCGACGAAAAACGGACCATGCTCGAGCAGCTTCGCAAAGAGGTCTCATCGGATTACGCCGAGGCGATCGACTCCGGCCTCGAACAACTCGACGCTGCACTCGATATGCTTTACAACGTTGACCGTGACCGCGGTATCTTGCTGGTCTCCGGCATGTTTTACAGTGAAGATGAGCGCGGGCACGACACCTTTGATGGCCCCTTCCCCGTTGCCTCTTGGGATGCCGCTCAAACCCTTATGAAGCAATACGTCGATGACGACCCCGATGAAGATTGGTCCGAATCATTCTGGCAGATTAAGCTCTATACCGTCGAAGACTTACACGACCGCCCGCGCGCTCAAGCCTCGCTGATATTCGCCGCGACCATGGCTGGCGATTTGGTCTTTTTGAGCGACCGCCGGGATCAGCGGACTCCGCATCAAAGCATCGATCACTTGCCGTGGAACAATAGCAAGCACTTCTGTGCCAATGGTGAGGTCTTCTACACCCCCTGGTCCCCCGGCGACATCATCAAGATCGATAGTCGGCCCTTCGACCACGGTCCCCGTTTCGCCATCGTGCTCGAAGACGACTACGATAGTTCGTTCAAAGGCCAGGTTTGGTGCGCCTATCCGAGCAAAATCTACGGCGTTGAGGAAGGCAATCTCCGCTTGAGGGATTTCACGGACGGCTTCCTCGACGACTTCACACCCCCTGCGCTCTACACCGCCGAACGCTATATCGGCGACTTGCCCGATGATTGCTCCTTTATGCTCGAACTCTCGAAAAAGCTGCACGATGACCCCGGCTGTGGCAAACAATGGTCGGATGGATCGGTCGTACACGACTGCTTGCAGCCATACCGCACATCGGCCGGCGCCGACGTCAACGCCATACGTTCGGACATTCTCGAGTTTCTCGACTCGCCCGACATCAAGGAACACTTAAAGGGCATCGGCTACGAGCCCACCACGCCCGAGGCGGCGTTCATCGTCGACCGTTCGAGCGAAAAGACGCTGCAACAGAAGATCGAGGCCTGGCAAAAGATTCTCGAAAACATGCCCAATTGTGCGATGAACAGGCGATACGGCACGTTCAATATCCCCAACTTCCATGTCTTTCTTCGCGACGTCATCAGATGGGAGCGCAAGAAAATCGCCCGGTTCAAACAACCTGGCAAGCACATGTATTTCTTTGAGGACAAGACAGGAAGTCCCCATGAGAGCGGGTGCAATTATGGCCCCTACACCAGCTACGAAAAATGTTTCGAGGCAATCTGGAATGAGCTTGAGGGGGAGAATCCTACCTCGATTGAAGTAACACGCCGCCCGATCGATCCGGACGAAGACTACTATGCCGCCGATAAGCTCATGCTCGACGCAAATGGCAAGGTCATGGACTGCCAGCTGCGCTGCATCGACATGGAACGCGAGGGCGAAGACCCCACTTTTGCCTTTGAGCTGATGTGGTTTGACATCCCGACGCCATTTCACGCCGGCGACATCATTTGTCGTCACGGCGACCCTGGCGACCCCATGCTGCTTCTCAATATGCAGACATGGACCACGAAGCGGGTCATGGATGAGCTTCCGCCTTCCACCTACAGGGAATGCGCCGCAAATAAGGCCGATGACCTGCTCAGGCACCATCGGCAAAATGGCGATACGAGCGACATGTACGCCTACGGCTGTCAGATTGAATATCCCCTGGAGTACCCCGTCTATATCGGAGAGCCGAGTTGTTTTCTTCTCGATATGGAATACTGCCGTACCCCGCTCAAGCCGGAGGCAAGAATTCTGTACGGCGTGCGGGCATATCTCGACGGCTATCTGGGTCTTGACTCACTTATTGCGCTATCGAGCCTTTACGAGCTGCAGGCGCTGGTCAAGAAAAAAGCCGAGCGGTTTGAAGGGGAAGACGGCGGGCTCAAGACCCGCTATCCGGCGCCCAAAGGTGAGGAAAAGGACCACGATTATTTGTGGCGCATCAAACGCGAAGTATCGACTTCCAGCCCAGCGCCATCGAGGCCGCCTATCTGGTTTGGTTTTCGAAGACCGCCACGCTCGATCAGAAATGCGAAGCTTGGCAGAAGATCGCCCAAACCATGCCCAATTGTTCGCTGGAAGCCACCATTGCCGGTCTTGGAAGGCCGGCCATCCCCGATTTCCATGCCTTCTTGCGCTGGACAATCGATTACAACAAGCGGCGCGTCGATGCGTTTACGAGTGGGACGGGCTACGTTTATCAGTATGAAGAGGAGATTGTGCCCGACGGGCAACTTTGTGGGGCCTTCGGCGCGCCATTCAGCTGTTATGAGAAATGTGCCGAGGTGTTGCGCGGTGATGATGAACTGGCGAGCCGTCCAGAGGCACGCGTACGCATCTCCCGGTGCCCGCTCGATGCCGACGAAGAACATCACCGGGAAGATTGGCTCATGGTGAACGGCAAAGGTGAGCCCCTTTCCGTTTATTGCCCTTCAGCCGGCCCCGTTGAGAACGATTGGGAGATCGCATTCGAGTTCATCTGGGTCGATATCCCCACGCCGTTCCACACCGGCGATATCGTCTGGACGCCGCAAGGCAGTGCCCGCGAGCCGTTCACGCTGTTCGATCTGCCCACGTGGGACCGGACAAAGCTTGAGGCAGAGCTTCGGCAGGCAGACCGTTCTGACGAATGGCTTGATCATGCGCAGCAACGCCTCGAGCACTATCGCCATGCAGGGGATATCAGCAACATGCGTGCCACTGGTTGCTCGATTACCCACAACGAGACATTTCCCCTCTACATCGGCGAGCCAGACCCGCTTTACCTGAATCTTGAGTACTATCGCAAACCACTCGAAGACGAGCAGCGAATTTTAATCGCCGCCCAGGCCTACCTGCGCGGCGACCTGTATGTCGACTCACTCATCGCGTTTATCGACACCATAAGGATGGAGTCCAAGGCAAAGCGCAACCTGGAAGAGCTACGTCTGGATCAGGCGCCGCTCAAGGAGAAGTACCCGCAGCTATTTGAATAAAGGCCACCATGTCCGAATCCACAAGAAGTCGCACCAACAACTCGGAGACTATCGTGCACGAAGAAATAATCAACCTGATCGAATCTCCGGAGCTGCAAGAGCATTTGCTGCATAATCCGCAGCTACTGAGTGGCGACCATTACATGCAGATTGTCGGCGGAGCACCGGTTGAAATTACCCGCAAACGAGAGCTATTCGGCAGACTGGTTGCTGACGGGTGCAACTCGTCAGACGACACCCTCTACTGGCACTATCGGCAGATTTGCATCGACTACATCGATGACTGCTTGAACGCGCTAAAGGCCGTCGACGGAAACAAGAAAATGCTGCTTGTCAGCGAAATTAGCTTTATCGACAGCGAAGTTGGATCTGCGATCACGCATGGCCCCTTCCCCGTAGCATCGTGGCAGGCCGCCCTTACGGCAATGAAGGCATACGCGGACAAGTGGAGCGAAATGACAGATCTATCGTCCTCATACTGGATGATCGAGCTGTTCAACCTTGTCAACGACCCGAGCTGTTCATATCCATACGACGGCTTTCTGCAGCCGGACTACACTTACTACGCCAATGCCGCCGGCGAAATTCAATACATCTGCAGGGAAGAAGAGGGCGAATGTGGTGAGGTGCTCGACTGCATTGTGGGTGGAATCTTTGGCCCGTGGTTCAAGGGGGCATATGTCGACCTGCCCACGCCGTACAGAAAGGGCGACACTCTTGAGATCGACTGCCGGCCATGGGTGCCGGGACCTTGCTATTGCCTGGTAGCAAACTCGAAATTGGACTGTCTGTATCCCGATGGCGATGGGCAGATCAGATGTGGCTCTATCCCCTACGGCAGCTGCTTTGCCGGATGGGCGCATACGAACCTAATGCTGTCGCCCGTGTTCAGGGCGAGAAAAGCAACGCATCCCTTGCCGGAAGCATGCGTGACCTTGCAAGCAATCGGGCTGGACCGGATAGACGACTTGCTAGAAGCGTGCACCAGCAGCAAAGAGGAAGAGCCGATTTGGCTAGACATATATCGGCATCGCGCTCGATGATGAATCATTTGGGCGGAGCTTCAAAGGCGGCAAACAGTGACGACACCAGCTCTTCCGGCAACGCAGCATTCGCAGTACCCCATCGATGGAGGCCCGAGCCACGCGCGGCTCGGGGGAGGCATACCAAGGTCATCCGCATCTCAGGCCAGAACCTTCGAGGCATTCTGCCAGAAAATAGCCTCGATATCCAAACGAACAAATAGTCCTCGCCAAAAAGGTGGGACGAGGACTATTTCATGCAATATTTGCTAGCACCCCTAATAATCGATTGAAGCCAAAGCCTGCTTTACACGCTTGCCGCTTGCACCCTTGAAGTAATACCAAATTAACCGGTCAACTTCACGGTAGCCAA
>CABSBA010000021.1 GCA_902475825.1 uncultured Collinsella sp.
ACGTTTTTGTATGGGGTCCCGGTCTTCACAATTTCCGTCAAGCTTTTGGTCAGCTTTTGGTTAGTTGGCGGATTAGCGGAAGGGCAAAAGATCATTCGATAAAAAAGCTCAGAGAAAGTGCTGGTAGGGGAGTTGTTGAGGTTTTCGACAGCTTTTGTCAACAAGAAACTTTGCAGCTATTGCCACGGATTGCGTTGCCGTGGCCTTGGCGGTGCGGGATGCTGGGCGCAAGCATCGAATGCTCCGATTGAGGAGGCCAACATGGATCTGTTTCTTGAGACCCCGCAGCAACAAGCCGAGCGCATGTTGCGCCAGCAGCAACGGCTTATGGAGATGCAAATGCAAGGGACGGCCGTCCAGCCTCCTGCGCAAAACGCCGTGCCCGCGGTATCGTCTGCGGGTGAGGTAGATCAAGGAGCCTATTCCGTACAGCAGGATTCATATGCCCAGGAGCTCGCGTTCGATAAACGTCGTGCGCGCCACCGTCGCTGGACCCAGCGCCTGCGTACGCTGGCGATGATCGTGCTGATTCCGTTGGGGCTCGCGGCAATCTTCTTGGCCTCATATGCCCTCACGTGCATTCTCAACGGCGCCTCGCCCAGTGAGGTGCTTCAGCACTTGGCAGCTCTCGGCCAGCGCCTAAGCGATGTCGTAACAACCATCCGCGCCGGCTGGGAGAGTTAGCGTTTTAGTACCTGTGGCCCAAAATCCATTTGTCCGATTGCCATGTGACGCCCGGTGCGTGTGGCGGGGTAAGATTGATCGCGGTTTTGATTGATGGTCGATTGGGTTTGTTGGGCGGAGTCTATGTCTGCTATTGATATCGTGCTTATTGTGATCGCCTTGGTGGCGGTGGGGGTTGCTGTGGCTTGTGCCCTGCAGCTTAAGGGCCTTCGTGCCGAGCTGCAGGAGCGCGGCGATAGCGGGGCAGAGATGCTGGCTGCGCTCGAGCAGGCCAACAACGCGCTCGACACCCTGAACGTCGCGTTGGCAGAAACCCGCCGCACGGCAAATGCCATCGCGCAGCAGCAGACGACCGATGCGGCCGTAGGGCAGCAGCGCTACCTGACCATCGCGCGTGAGTTCTCGCAGGCTGGCGACCGTATGGATGACCTGCGCCGCGAGACGGCCCAACAGCTCGGGGCCAACCGCGAGGGCATCGAGCACCGCCTGGACAAGGTGCGCGAGACGGTCGATGCCCAGCTGGGCGCCATCCGCAAGGACAACAACGTGCAGCTCGATCAGATGCGCGCGACGGTGGACGAGAAACTCTCCCGTACGCTCAACGATCGCCTGTCTGCATCGTTTAAGCAGGTGAGCGACCAGCTCGAGGCCGTGTACAAGGGCCTGGGCGATATGCAGTCTATCGCCACCGGCGTGGGCGACCTTAAGCGCGTGCTGGGCAACGTAAAAGCGCGTGGCATTTTGGGCGAGGTGCAGTTGGGTGCAATCCTGGCGGACATCCTTACGCCCGACCAGTATCTGGAAAATGTCGCCACCAAGCCCGGTGCCTCAGAGCGCGTTGAGTTTGCCGTCAAGCTGCCGGTGGACGAGGGCGATCCCGTGCTGCTGCCGATTGACTCCAAATTCCCGGGCGACGCGTACGAGCATCTGCTCGACGCGCAAGAGTCGGGTGACGCTGAGGCCGTCGCCGCAGCGCGCAAGACGCTCGATGTGATGGTAAAGCGTGAGGCAAAGGACATCTGCGAAAAGTACCTGAGCGTGCCCGCGACCACCAATTTTGGCATCATGTTCGTTCCGTTTGAGGGGCTGTACGCCGAGGTCGTCAGCCGCCCCGGGCTTATCGAGACCCTGGGCCGCGACTATCACGTCAACGTTGCCGGCCCCAGCACCATGGCGGCCATCCTCAACAGTCTGCAGATGAGCTACCAGACGTTTAGACTGCAAAAACGCACCGATGACGTGCTGCGTGTGCTCTCTGCTGTCAAGGCCGAGCTGCCGCGCTATCAGGCGGCGCTGCGCCGCGCCCAGCAGCAGATCGAGACCGCGGGTAAAACGGTCGAGGGCATCATCACCACGCGCACCAACGTTATGGAGCGCAAGCTCAAGGACATCGACGCACTGGAAGATGCCGAGGAGGCCGACGAGATTTTGGGGCTCACGTCTGCGAGCCTGCTCGCAGACCAAAAAGGCGAGGACTAGCTGCATCTGACGGCGGGGCGCCTGCGCAAGCACGGCGCGGGCGCTTTTCGCATCGTGCTTGCCTGAAGTGCGCTTCAATGTGCAACAATGGCGTTTCGCCCTATCAGACGCGAAAGGAAGCCCATGTCTCAGAGAAGCACCAGTCCGCTCAAACGCTCCACCGTGCGCCGCACGCTGCAGCGTTTTTGGGACGTCACGCGCACACAGCCGCTGATCGTCTTTCTCTCGGTGTTCTCGTCGGCGGGCTATATCTTTTTGCTCACGTTTGCCAATACCTACGTGATGGCCCTTATCGTCGACCGCGTCCAGGCCGGCCCCGTGGCGGGCAACCAGGTGTTTGAGGTCTTTGGTCCCTACATTCTGGCGCTCGTGCTCGTTAACCTAGTGGGCCAAATCCTCTCCAAGCTGCAGGACTACACCGTCTACAAGCTCGAGATTGCGGGCAACTATCACCTGGCGCGCCTGTGCTTTGACACGCTCTCCAATCAATCCATGACATTCCACACTAGCCGTTTTGGCGGATCGCTTGTGAGCCAGACGAGCCGTTTTATGAGCGGCTATACGGGGCTGGTGGACGTGACGGTGTATTCGCTCATTCCCACTATCACCTCGGTTGTCTGCACGGTGGCGGCGCTCGCTCCGGTGGTGCCGACGTTTACCGTGATCCTGGTGGGCATCATGGTCGTCTACATCGCGTTTGTCTGGCTTATGTATAAGCGCATCATGCCGCTTTCGGCCGCGACGTCCGCCGCGCAGAACAAGCTGTCGGGTGTGCTGTCCGACGCGGTCACGAACATCCTGGCCGTCAAGACCTGTGGGCGCGAGGACTTTGAGCGCGACCTGTTCGATGCCGCCGACCGCGCCGCGCGCGACGCCGAGACGGTTTCGATGCACGCCATGATGCAGCGCAACTTTACGACCTCGGGCCTTATCGTCATCACCATGGCCGTGGTGAGCGTGTTCGTCGCGGGAGGCAACGCGTGGTTTGACATCTCTGCCGGCGCGCTCGTCATGATTTTTACCTATACGTACAACCTCACCATGCGTCTGAACTACGTAAGCTCCATGATGCAGCGCATCAACCGCGCGCTCGGTGATGCGGCCGAGATGACGCGCGTGCTGGACGAGCCGCGTCTGGTGGCAGACGACGAGAACGCTCCCGAGCTTAAAGTGACCGAGGGCGCGATTGATTTTGAGCACCTGAGCTTTGCGTACCGTGACGCTGCGGCGGGCGAGAGCGTGTTCGATGACCTGACACTTCATGTGGCAGCTGGCCAGCGCGTGGGCCTGGTGGGCAAATCGGGCTCGGGTAAGACGACGCTCACCAAGTTGCTGCTGCGCCTGGACGATGTTCAGGGCGGCCGCGTGCTCGTGGACGGTCAGGATGTCTCGCGCTGCACGCAGCAGAGCCTGCGCCGCCAGGTTGCCTACGTGCCGCAGGAGGCGCTGCTGTTCCACCGCTCCATTCGCGAGAATATCGCCTACGGCCGCCCCGACGCCACCGACGAGCAGATTCGCGAGGCAGCGCGCCTGGCCAATGCCCTGGAGTTTATCGATCGCTTGCCCCGTGGCTTTGACACTATGGTGGGCGAGCGCGGCGTTAAGCTTTCGGGCGGCCAGCGCCAGCGCGTGGCCATCGCCCGCGCTATCCTGACCGACGCGCCGATTCTGGTGCTCGACGAGGCGACGTCTGCTCTCGACAGCGAGTCCGAGGCGCTGGTGCAGGAGGCGCTCGAAAACCTGATGCATGGACGTACCTCCATTGTGGTGGCACACCGCCTGTCCACCGTGGCGGCGCTCGACCGCATTGTGGTGCTGGCCGATGGCGAGATCGTCGAGGACGGCACGCATGCGCAGCTCGTCGAGGCGGGTGGCGAGTACGCGAGCCTGTGGAGCCGTCAGACCGGCGCATTTTTGGAGGCGTAAAGACCTCATACGTGGGACAATTGTGCCCATAAGTTTATTGTGCCGTTGAGCCGAGGAGTCGTTATGCCACGCGAGACCAATGCCGCCAAGCGCGAGCGCGCCGTTGAGGTGTGCGAGCGTCTCAACCGTCGCTATGGCCCGGTCGAGTGCTTTTTGGACCACGAGAATCCCTTCCGCCTGCTGATCGCGGTGCTGCTCTCGGCGCAAACGACCGATGCGCAGGTCAATAAGGTGACGCCGCGGCTGTTTGCCCAGTGGCCCACGCCCGAGGCCATGGCCGGGGCGAGTGTGGCTGACGTGGCAGACACCATCAAGTCACTCGGCTTCTACAAGAGCAAAGCCAAGCATGCCGTCGAGGCCGCGCAGATGATCGTCGCCGACTATGGCGGCGAGGTGCCGGCCGACATGAAGGAACTCGTGAAGCTGCCGGGCGTGGGACGCAAGACGGCGAACATCGTGCTCAACGTGGGGTATGGCATCGTGGAAGGCATCGCGGTCGATACGCACGTCAACCGCATCGCGCACCGCCTGATGCTGAGTCCCAAGACGCATGCCAAGGAGCCGCTCAAGACCGAGCAAGACCTGCTCAAGATTTTGCCGCACGAGTATTGGGAATCGGTCAACCACCAGTGGATCACCTTTGGCCGCGAGATCTGCGACGCCCGTAAACCTAAGTGCGACGAGTGCCCACTGGCGGATTTGTGCCCCAGCGTGCGCGTAGCGGGGTAGGGCGGAACGCATTTTCGTCTGGCGTTTTTTGCGGGGCTGGGTTTGCCCTTGAGCCGGAGTCCTCTCCATGCGTTACCATGACAGGCAATGAAATCTGCCGCATACCCGCCGAGCTTGCCCCGGCGGGCTTTTGGCGTTGCAATGCCGGAGGAACAGCATGCTCATTCACCGTATAGCCGCGCAGCTCTACACTGCCGAGGCCTTGCAGACCGTCGAGGCCGGGCTCGATGCCGGCGAGGACGTGACGCTGGCAGTGTCGCAGTCGGGCCGTACGCTTATGGCGGCCGCCCAGTTTGCGCGCCGTCCGCGCCCGACGGTCTACATTGTGAGCGGCGAGGACGCGGCCGATCGCGCCGCGCGCAGCCTTGCCGCCTACGTGGGCCTGGCGCATGTGTGCCGTTTTCCCGAGCGCAAGGACTATCCGTGGCGCGAACAGGCGCCCGACGACGCCGTGGTGGCGCAGCGCTGCGAGGCTCTGGGGCGCATCGTGCGCGGGGACAACTGCATCATGGTTGCCTCGGCCCGTGCGTTGCTGCGTTGCGTGCCGCCGGTCGAGAGCCGCTATTGGGAGTCCACCACTTTTGCGGTGGGCGAGGAGATTCCTTTTGACGAGGTGCCGCAGCGTCTGGTGGGCATGGGCTACACCAATGCCGGCGCCGCCGACGCGCCCGGCCTGTTCCGCGTGCACGGCGACACCGTCGAGGTATTCCCCGCACAGGAAAAGGCGCCCGTGCGCATCGAGTTCTTTGGCGACGAGATCGACCGCATCCGCCGCATGGTGAGCTCCACGGGCCAAACCATCGGCAATGAGGACAGCATCGAGATCTTCCCGTGTCGCGAGTTGGCACTGACCGACGAAGCCGTCCACAACATGCACGTGGCGCTCTATCGCGCCAGCCAGGACGATAGCAAGCTGGCGGCGCTGCTCGAGATGGTGGATGCACGCATCGTCACGCCCGAGCTCGACCGCTTTTTGCCGGTGATGTACGGCCAGACCGTGAGCCCGCTGGCACACGTGAGCGGCAAGGCGCTCGTGGTTCTGTCCGAGCCGCGCTCGCTGTTCGACGACTGCCTGCGCGCCTACGAGGATATCGAGGCACGTGCCGGCGAGGCGGGGATTGACCGACTGGATGGCCTGTATGTACGTGCCCAGCAGCTCGATTTTGGTGCTCAGCAGCGCCTGAACTATGTGAGCCTGATTCGCGCCGGCGGCGCGGTTACGGCAGAGCTCAAGATTGAGCAGCCGGCCATCGCGGGCTCGGACAACCGCTTTATGACGCGCATTCAGGAAGTCGTGGGCAAGCGCTACGCCTGCGTGTTTGCCATCCCCGACCGCGGTGCGCGCGAGTCGATGGAGCTCACCTTTGGCGATGAGGGCATTACCTTTGAGGAATCGCTGACCGCGGCGCCCGAAAATGCAGGCGTCATTGGCGAGCGCGTGCGCGTGGCAGCGGCAGATTCTGCCGACCGTGCTGCCCGCCAGGATGCTCATGCTGCAATTCGCGAGCGCCGCGCCGACGCGCTTAACGCCCGCTCGCTCGAGGCGGGTGCCGCCCAGGCAGCCGCCGGCGCCGCCGTGCCTACTATCTCGCGCGGACGCGTGACCTTTGTCGATGCCGCTCTGCCGCAGGGCGTGGTGGTGCCCGATGCCAACCTGGCCGTGTTCTCGATCGCCGACCTCAACGCCCGCATGGACGCCAACCGCGCGCGCAGCCGCCGCAAGGTGGACATTACGCAGATCACGTTCCCGTTTAAGCCGGGCGACTACGTGGTGCACGCCACTCACGGCATCGCGCTCTTTAGCGAGATCGCGCGCCAGGAAGTGGGCGGCAAGGAGCGCGACTACTTTTTGCTGGAATATGCCGACGGCGACAAGCTCTACGTGCCGCTCGAGCAGGTCGACCGCATCACGCGCTATGTTGGCCCCGACGGCGACAAGCCGCGCCTGACCAGGCTCAACACTGCCGACTGGACGCGTGCCACCAATAAGGCGCGCAAGAATGCCAAAAAACTGGCGTTTGACCTGGTCGACCTGTATACGCGCCGCTCGTCGATTACCGGTATCGCCTGTCCGCCCGATACGCCCGAGCAGATCGAGATGGAGGAGAGCTTCCCTTACGACGAGACACGCGACCAGCTGGAGGCCATCGCCGACATTAAGGCCGACATGGAGGCGCCCAAGCCCATGGACCGTCTGCTGTGCGGCGACGTGGGCTTTGGCAAGACCGAGGTTGCCCTGCGCGCGGCGTTTAAGTGTGTGGACTCCGGCCGCCAGGTCATGGTGCTCTGCCCCACGACCATTCTGGCCCAGCAGCACTACGAGACATTCTTTGAGCGTTTTGCCCCGTTTGGCCTTGAGGTCGAGGTGCTCAGCCGCTTCCGCACGCCGGCACAGCAGAAGCGCGCGCTCAAGGCGTTTGCCGAGGGCACGATCGATGTGCTCATCGGCACGCACCGTCTGCTTTCGGCCGATGTGAACCCCAAGAACCTGGGCCTGGTGATTATCGACGAGGAACAGCGCTTTGGCGTGCAGCACAAGGAGCAGCTCAAGAACCTGCGCGAGCAGATTGACGTGCTTACGCTTTCGGCAACGCCTATTCCGCGAACCATGCAGATGGCCACGAGCGGCGTGCGCGACATGAGCCTGATCACCACGCCGCCGACCGGGCGTCGTCCCGTGATCGTGCACGTGGGGGAGTACGACCCCGATGTGGTGAGCGCGGCGATTCGCCTGGAGGTGGGTCGCGGCGGCCAGGTGTACTACGTGTCCAACCGCGTCAAGACCATCGACGACGCCGTGGCGCGTGTGCACGAGGCCGCGCCCGAGGCGCGCGTGGGCGTGGCGCACGGCAAGATGAGCCCGCGCGAGGTCGAGGACGTGATGATCGAGTTCGCGACCAAAAAGATCGACGTGCTCATCGCCACGACCATCGTGGAGAGCGGCATCGATAACGCGACCGCCAACACGCTGATCATCGAGGACTCGCAGCGCCTTGGCCTGGCGCAGCTCTACCAGCTCAAGGGCCGTGTGGGCCGCTCTGCCACGCAGGCCTACGCGTACTTTATGTTCCCGGGCGAGCTGCCGCTCACCGAGGAGGCAACGGCGCGCCTGACCGCACTTTCCGAGTTCCAGGACCTGGGCAGCGGCATGCGCATCGCCATGCGCGACCTGGAGATTCGCGGCGCTGGCTCGCTTATGGGCGCCGAGCAGCACGGCAACCTGTCGAGCGTGGGCTTTGACCTGTTTACGCAGATGCTGGGCCAGGCGGTGGCCGAGGCGCGCGGCGATGACGACGCCGGCGTGGAGGCGGCGAGCGTGGGCATTAACCTGCCGGCCGACTACTTCTTGTCCGAGGAGTACATGCCGGCGGTGGACCAGCGCGTGCTCGTGTACCGCAAGCTCGCGGCTGCTGAGGACCTGGAGAGCATCGATGAGGTGCAGGAAGAGACCGAGGCCGCGCATGGCGAGCTGCCGTTGGCAGGACTCAACCTGTTCAATCGCGCACGAATCCGCATTCGCGGCGAGCGCCTGGGGCTCGAGAGCGTTACGCTCAGCGGCGGTCGCATCACGTTTTTGGGCATCGACGTGCCCAAGAAGGTGGCCTTTGAGCTAAAGACCCGCTATGGCGCGGTGAACTTCCCCAAGAGCCGCAAACTGTCGGTGCCCTACAAGGCGGGCGCCGGCGCGGGCAGCGGCCTGGGTCGCGGTCTCGACGCCAACGACGGTACCGGCCCCGTGGCCGCGGCACTCATGCTGTTGCAGCAGTTGGGTGCGAGCGACGACGACTAACGGGTCGACGCTGCAAACGCCCCATTTGGGCACTCTGGTTCCATCGAAAGGAAAGCATGTTCGGATACATCTATAAGAAAGACGTCGCCATTATCGCGGTTGTCCTGTGTCTTTGTCTGGGCGTGGGCAGTTTCTTCGACTATCAGATTTCGAGCGCGCTGTTCAACATCGGCAGCATGTACGGTCGCTTTGTCGAGGCGGCCGGCGAGCTGCCGTTCGAGCTGACGGCGAGCATCGCGGGCGTTATGCTCGTGCGCTCGGCACGCCCCGATTCCAGGGGGAGCAAATGGCTCGCTGCGCTGGGCGTTTTGATCAACGTGGGTCTGGTCGGCTACGAGATTATCGGATCGCTGCGCGTCGGCGGCAAGCTCATCGCGTTTCAGCTGGTGCTGACGTTTGTGCTGGTCATTGCGGTTAACGTTATTGCCTACCGCCTTACGCGCGACACCGCGCCCGACGAGCTTACGCGCTGGGCGTTGATGGTACTGGCCGTGTGGGTCGCTCAGGCCATCATCCTCAACGTCATTGTTAAGCCGTTGTGGTCGCGCCCGCGCATGCGCGTGATCGAGGTCACGCCGGGGCTCAATTTTCAGCCGTGGTGGGTGATCGGCAATCCCGACAAGTGGACCTATATCGCCGCCGGCGTGATCAAGGACGGGTTCAAGTCGTTCGCGAGTGGACACACCGCGCATGCGGCGATCGGCCTCATGCTCGCCGGGCTTCCCGCGGCGGCCTTTACGGAAAAACCGTCGCGCCGTCGCGTGGTCTTTTGGACGGCGGCTGTGGTCGCGGCACTCGTCGCGCTTGGCCGCATCGTGATTGGAGCACACTTTTTGAGCGACGTGAGCTGCGGCTTTGCCCTGGTGTTGGCACTTGAGTGCCTTGCCGCGCGCATTGCCTATCCCAACGGCGTACAATAGCCCCGTTTGAATCATCTGGCCGATACCCGGTAAGAGAGGATTGCCATGCTCGCGTTCAACAACGACTATTCCCACGGCGCACATCCGGCGGTGCTGCAGGCGCTCGTCGACACCAATATGGAGCCGCAGCCCGGCTACGGTACCGATGCGCACACCGAGCGTGCCAAGCAGCTTATCCGTGAGGCCTGTCAGGCCCCCGATGCCGACGTGTTTTTTCTGGTGGGCGGCACACAGGCCAACGCGACGGTGATCGACATGCTGCTCGCGCCGTACGAGGGCGTCGTTGCTGCCGAGACCGGCCATGTCGCCTGCCACGAGGCGGGCGCCATCGAGTTTGGCGGCCACAAGGTGCTCACCATCCCCGGCTACGAGGGCAAGATGCACGCCGAGGACCTCGAGAACTATATCCAGGTGTTCTACGAAAACGAGAGCTACGAGCACACGGTGTTCCCGGGCGCCGTGTACGTGAGTCTATCGACCGAGTACGGCACGCTGTACTCCAAGGCCGAGCTCGCGGCGATTCACGCGGTGTGCCAGAAGCGCGAGATTCCGCTGTTTGTGGACGGTGCTCGTCTGGCCTATGCGCTGGCGGCCGATGAGTGCGACATTACCCTGCCCGAGCTGGCGCAGCTGTGTGACGTGTTCTACATCGGCGGCACCAAGGTGGGTGCCCTGTTCGGCGAGGCCGTGGTGTTCTGCGGCATGCACGCCCCGGCGCACCCCATTCCGCGTATTAAGCAGCACGGCGCGCTGTTGGCCAAGGGCCGCCTGACGGGCGTGCAGTTTGAGGCGCTCTTTACTGACGGCCTGTATTTTGAGATTGGTCGCCAGGCGATTGAGACCGCTCAGGCGCTGCGTCGCGTGCTGCACGAGCGCGGCTACCAGTTCTTCTTGGAGACGCCCACAAACCAGCAGTTCGTGATTCTGCCCAACGAGGACATGGCCCGCATTCGCGAGCATGCGGCGATCGAGTACTGGGAAAAGTACGACGATACCCACACGGTGGTGCGCTTTTGCACCAGCTGGGCCACGACGCAGGAGGACATCGACGCGCTGGCGGCTGTCCTGTAAGTTGACATGATGACGGGGGCCGCCTTGCGCTTGGGTTTGGCGCAAGGCGGCCTTTGTTTTTGAGGGAGAAGGGTTGTATGACCGAGATGTCCGAGCCGACGATTCGTCTGGCGACGCCCGATGATGCGCCGGCGTTGCTTGCCATCTATGAGCCGTATGTGCGCCAGACGGCGATTACCTGCGAATACGAGGTGCCGAGCGTTGAGGAGTTCGCCGGGCGTATTGAGCGTACGCTCAAGCGCTATCCGTATTTGGTGATGGAGTTGGACGGGCGTCCGGTAGGCTATGCCTACGTGAGTCCGCTTAACAGCCGCGAGGCATACGACTGGTCGGTCGAGACGTCGATCTACCTGGCACGCGATGTGCGCCATGGCGGGCTGGGTCGCAAGCTGCACGATGCGCTCAAGCAGTGCCTGATCGCGATGGGCATCACCAACATGTGCGCGCTCATCGCCGTGCCGCACGACAAGGACGACGAGTATCTAACGCACAATAGCCAGGACTTCCATGCCCATATGGGATATCGCTTGGTGGGCGCCTTCGATCGCTGTGCCCAAAAGTTCGGCCGCTGGTACGATATGTGCTGGATGGAGTTGGTCCTAGCCGAGCGCACGCCCAACCAACCCAAACCAACCTGGTTCCCCGACCTCCCCAAACCTACCATTTAGGGACAGGTTTATTTTGGCAGGTTAGCCGATTGGCTCGGTGTATTTGGCGCGGTCGGTGCGTTGGATGCGCTTGGAGACGTGGAGCGGGCGGCCGTCGGTGTCGTAGACGTAGTCGGTGATTAGGATCAGCGCCTGCCCGCGCTCAACGTTGAGCAAAAACGCCTCGTTTTGCGAGGCATAGCACACCTCAAAGGTCTTATGCCCCTGTGCCGGCGCGCGATGGAATTCCTGGCGCAGCGTGGCGTAGAGCGAACCGTTGATATCGCGATCGATGAGTGCTTCAAAGCTCGGTGGTAGATAGGTGGTCTCCAGGCACAGCGGCGCATCGTCCAGATAACGCAGGCGGACAAGTTTGACGAGCTTGCTGCCCACGGCGGCGTCAAAGAACTTAGCTATGCTGCCGGCCGCCTTGGTAAAGCCCGAGTCCACGGTGCGCGTGGTGGGCTTCATGCCCTGACCCTGGACCTGCGCCGTATAGCTCGAAAACACCAGGTTGTTCTCGTGGAGCGCGGGCGTGTCGGCCACAAAGGCGCCACGCCCGCGCTCGGTGCGCACCAGGCCCTCATCAACGAGCACCTTAAGGGCGTGGCGCACGGTGCTGCGCGACAGCCCCGATTCGTCCATGAGCTCCATCTCGGACGGCAGCTTGTCCTCGCGTGCGTAGGTGCCGGAAGCGATGCGGTCACGCAGCATGCCCGCCAAGCGCTCGTATTGGGCCAGTTTCTTTTTAGACGAAGCTTTCATGCGATCAACCTGTATCTAACTTGTATGCGAGTCTAATCAAGCATGTATTCAATACAACAACAAAACTGCTGGTAACGAGAAGTCGAAAACCTTACCAGCAGAATTTCTAAGTCAAATATAGCATACAACTAGTCGACATAACCAAAACATGTATGTAACTTGTATGCCATCGAGAGCATCAAACGAGAAGAAAGGCTGATGCACGATGACTACTCAGGAACAGGTTAAGGATGTCGTCTCCCAGGTTTTGGCTGACAAGGCAGACAAGGGCGGCATCAAGCGCGTCGTGTGGATTGGCGCCGGCGGATCCAACGGCGGCAACTATCCTGCCCAGTACTTTATGGAGCACGAGGCCACGCAGGTCGTGAGCTCCAGCTACACCAGCAACGAGTTCGTGCACGCAACCCCCGCCTACGTTAACGAGAACACCCTGGCCGTCGTCGTGTCCATGCGCGGCACCAAGGAGACCATCGTCGCCGCCCAGGTCGCCAAGGACCACGGCGCCAGCACCATCGCCATCTATGTTGACGAGTCCGGCCTCACCGAGGTCTGCGACTACAAGATCCAGTACGACAGCTTGGCCGTCGACGAGTCCTGCATGGGTCGTACCAACTCCGCCGTCGTGACCATGATCGCCATGGAGCTCACGCAGCAGACCGAGGGCTATGCCGAGTACGAGACCGCTATGGCTGCGTTCGACTTGGTTGACCCCATCTATCGTAAGGCCGTCGAGTACACCCGTCCGCTCGCTGCCAAGTGGGCCGAGCAGAACGCCGACAAGCCCTGCATCAACGTGATGGCTCAGGGTCCGCTCTTTGGTGCCGCCTACGTCTTTAGCATCTGCAACGTGCAGGAGATGCTGCAGATCGACTCCTGCACCATCAACACCTGCGACTTCTTCCACGGTCCCTTCGAGATTCTGGACAAGCGCACCTCGCTGTTCCAGCTCATCAGCGTCGGCCGCAGCCGCTGCAACGACGAGCGCGGCATCCGCTTCGTCAACCAGTACGGTGGCGAGCGCGTCTATCAGCTCGATGCCAAGGAGCTCGGCCTCAACGACATCAAGGACAGCGTGAGCGAGTACTTCAACCACCTGATCTTCGCCCCGATCCTCAACAACGTGTACATGCGCGCGCTCTCTGCCGTCACCCACAAGGACTACATGACGCGCCGCTACATGTGGAAGCTCGATTACTAGGGGATGGAGCGGCCTAACAGCTCGATGTCCTCATAAGTTGCGGTGGAATAGTTCCTGTTTGGGGGTCTGAAGCCTCTATTCAGGAACTATTTCACCGCAACAGCCAAATGATCCGCTGGGGACGGAGGAAAACGGATCACTGACTCAGACCAGCCCCTCAGTGATCCGTTTTCCTCCGTCCCCAGCGGATCTTTTCCGCTCGCCGGCGGGCCTGCTGGAGGACATCCACAAAGAACTTGAGGCCCGTGGCCGCGGCGA
>CABSBA010000022.1 GCA_902475825.1 uncultured Collinsella sp.
TATATTGATATGACCTAGTAGGTGGCTATCTGGTTACTACCAGTTGGCCCCTTGGTAACGGGTGGCCCCATTGTGCGGAATGTACCGAACATCCCCGTTTGATACGTTTTCCCATGCTGCCGGGGGGGGCGTCCTCGGCACCTCAGCATCTCGGAAGAAAGGAGACCAGGTGCGCAGGAATTCCATTTTTACGAAACGGTGGGTGAAGGGAAGCGCGGTCCTCGTTGCCACTGCAGCGACGCTCGTGTTTGCCAATCCCCAGCAGGCGATTGCCACGCCACTCAAGGGCGTCGACTCAGCGACCGTGTCCCAGTCTGCCTCGAATGTCGTCGACATCGATTTCGCTGACGGCATCAAGGGCCGTATTACGTTCCTCGAGGACGGTATTTTCCGTTATAACGTCGACCCCAAGGGTGAGTTTTCCGAGTACGCCACACCGCGCAGTAAGTCCCACACGGCTAAAATCCAGGCTCAGCCCGATACCTCGGACACCTACAGCAAGCCGAGTGCGACGGTTGCCGACAAGGGCGACACTATCGAGATCACCGGCGGAAAGGCGACCGTGATCCTGGACAAGGCGACTGGCAAGATGAGTATCAAGTCAGGCGACCGTGTCGTGGTTTCCGAGTCCGCGTCCCTCGACCTTGATAAGAAGGGTACCGTCCAGACGCTCGCCAAGGAGAAGTCCGAGAACTTCTTTGGCGGCGGCACCCAGAACGGACGCTTCCTGCACACCAACCAGACCATCGCCATCTCCAACACGAACAACTGGACCGATGGCGGCGTTGCCTCGCCCAACCCGTTTTATTGGACGAGTGACGGCTACGGCGTACTCCGAAACACGTTTGCAGAGGGTTCCTACGACTTCGGTTCCACGGACTCATCGACGGTCACGACTTTGCACAGCGAGAATGAGTTTGATGCCTACTACTTCGTGGCGACCAACGAGGGCGCTTCGAACGTGGCAACCGAGATGCTGCAGGACTACTACAAGGTGACCGGTAACCCGGTACTGCTGCCCGAGTACGGGTTCTACCTTGGTCATCTTAATGCCTATAACCGTGATGGCTGGTCAACGACCTCGGGTCAAAAGAAGTGGGAGACCAAGGGCAGCAAGTCCTCGAGCGAGAAGGGCGACGTTAAGTACGAGTCTGGCATGTCGACGGGCTACAAGCTCGATGGCACACTTGCGGCCGAGACGCTCAACGGTGAGGGCCCTTCGGTTGATACTGAGAACATGAAAGCGACCGATTTCGACCGCCAGTTCTCTGCTCGGCAGGTTATCGATGACTACGAGGACAACGACATGCCGCTCGGTTGGTTCCTGCCGAACGACGGCTACGGCGCCGGCTATGGCCAGAACGGTTACTACAAGACCGGCGGCGTCAACTCCGACGGAACGAGCTCAGCTGACCGTCTTAACGCTGTGCGTGCCAATGTCGACAACCTTAAGAAGTTCACCGAGTATGCCAACTCCAAGGGTGTGAACACGGGCTTGTGGACCCAGTCCAACCTTGAGCCCGACAGCAACCCTGAGACCCCGTGGCATCTGCTTCGCGACTTCGACGCCGAGGTCAAGACGGGAGGCATCACTACCCTTAAGACCGACGTTGCCTGGGTTGGATCTGGCTACTCCTTTGGTCTTAATGGCATCAAGACAGCTTATGACACGGTGACGACCGGCGCTAACAAGCGCCCCAACATCATCACGCTCGATGGTTGGGCCGGCACGCAGCGCTTTGGTGGCATTTGGACCGGAGACCAGTATGGCGGTAACTGGGAGTACATTCGCTTCCATATCCCCACGTATATCGGTCAGAGTCTTTCGGGCAACCCCAACATCGGCTCCGACATGGATGGCATCTTTGGCGGCGACCCCATCATCTCTGCGCGTGACTACCAGTGGAAGACGTTCACGCCCTCTATGCTCGATATGGACGGTTGGGGCACCTACCGTAAATCGCCCATGACGCACGGCGATCCCTACACAGGCATCTCGCGCTTCTACCTCAAGCTCAAGGCGCAGCTCATGCCCTATATCTACACGAGCGCGGCCTCGGCGGCCAACATCGACACGGGTAACGGCGATGCCGGCCTGCCCATGATCCGCGCCATGCTGCTTTCCGACAACTCCGAGTACGCCGCAAGCACTTCGACGCAGTACCAGTATATGTTCGGTGAGAACTTCCTAGTGGCACCGGTGTATCAGGATACCCAGGCAGACGAGAACGGCAACGACATTCGCAATGGGATTTACCTCCCCAACTACGGCACCGACGAGAATCCCACCATCTGGATCGATTACTTCTCGGGTAAGCAGTATCGCGGCGGCCAGGTTCTCAACAACTACGAGGCTCCGCTTTGGAAGCTGCCGCTGTTTGTGAAGGCCAACGCTATCGTGCCGATGTACGCCGAGAACAACAACCCCGAGGCCGTGAGCGACACCAACACCAAGGGTACCGACCGCAGCCAGCGTATCGTCGAGTTCTTCGCCACCGAGGGCGACGGCACCTTTACGCAGTACGAGGACGACGGCTCCTCCATCGAGAACAACACGACTGAGGACGATTCCTACGGTACGATCGACAATATCTCCTACGGTGAGCATGTGAGCACCGTCTACAGCTCCAAGGCCGCAGGCGGCACCGCGACCTTTACCGCCGAGGCCTCGCAGGGTGGCTACAACGGCTACGACTCCAACCGCACCACGACCTTCGTGGCCAACGTGTCCGCCAAGCCCACGAGCGTCGTCGCCAAGAACGGCGGATCCACGCTCAACGTGGTTGAGGTCGACTCGAAGGAGACCTTTGACACCGCGACCCCCGAGGCCGGCCAGGCGGTCTACTTCTACAGCGAGACCCCTAACCTCAACCACTACGGCAGCGATGTGGACGGCACCGAGGCCGAGCGGGGTGAGAGCTTTAACAACACCAAGATCACCACGAACCCCAAGGTCTACGTCAAGTTCGCAAAGACCGATGTTGCTGCGGCGGCGCAGACGCTCGAGCTGGGCGGTTTCGTGAACGCCGACGCCACGCTCACAGCCGATCGCCTCAACGAGAGCCTCTCCGCACCCACGAACCTTGCTGCCCCCGAGGACGTCACGACCCCAACGAGCATCAAGCTCACCTGGGGAAAGGTCGATGGTGCTACCTCCTACGACCTTAAGGTCGACGGCACCGTGTTCGCCGTGGGTGATGCGGCCGAGTTCACGCACACCGACCTCGCCTACAATAGCAAGCACACCTACCAGATTCGTTCGCGCAACGCCGAAGGTTACTCCGCCTGGAGCGATGTGCTCGAGGCGAACTCCGCACTCGATCCGTGGCGGAACGTCCCCGACGCCGAGGAAATCACCTGGGAGGGCTCACTTTACGGCAGCCATAAGGCCGAGCTCGCCTTCGACCATGAGTTCCAGTCGGGCGACGGCGGTTTCCACTCCGGTGGCAACGATCTGGGCAAGGCGCTTACCGTTGACTATGGACGCGCTTACAAGCTCGATAAGCTCGAGTACTATCCGCGCGATGACGCCGGCAACGGCACTGTGACCAAGATGCGTGTTGAGACGAGTCTCGATGGCGTCCACTGGACGAGCCAGGAGGTCGATTGGGCACGTTCCGCTGATTGTAAGACGGTAGCGTTTGACGGCACCGTGGCTGCCCGTTACGTGCGCATGACACCGCTCGCCTCGGTCGGCAATTTCTTCTCCGCGTCCGAGATTGCCATCTACAAGACCGACGGCACGGATGGCTTCGCCGTGGGCTCCAACCTCAACAAGGCCACGATCTCCGACGGAGACTACTCCAACATGAAGAACTATCTGGGCCTCGAGAATCGCGAGCCCGATACCTCGACGTTCGGTTCGCAGATCCGCGACCACTTCGCCGACCTCAACGATAACGGCGTTTACGACGTCTACGATTACTCGTTCACCATGGCGGGTCTTGACGGCGGCACTAAACAAAAGGGCAAGGTCGCAGGTTCGCTCGCGGTGATTCCGAGCAAGACCGTGGTCGAGGCCGGTGATGAGATCACCGTTGATGTCTATGCGGCCGACGCCAAGAACGTCAACGCCCTGGGCGCTCTCGTCAACTTCAAGAGCGACCAGTTCGAGTTTGTGTCCGAGAGCATCGCGCAGGACGGCTCGACTGCCGGCATGGAGAACCTGTCTCGCGAGAAGGTCCAGTTCGCGGACAGAACGCAGACTATCAATCTCGCCTTTGCCAACCGCGGCGATGGCAAGCTCTACAACGGTACCGGCGCGGTGGCGAGTTTCAAGCTCAAGGCCAAGACCGCCGGCAAGGTCGAACTGCCCTCGACATCTTGGCTCATCGGTCCGGCATGCGACGCACTTGAGTTTGCGAGCGACGGCACGGTGACGATGCCGGATGTTCCTCAGCCAACGGTCGCCGAGTACGGTCAGGATGCCTTCAACATCACGATGACCAACGATGAGCTCACGACCGACGACGGGACCAACGTCGAGAAACTTATCCAGCAGAAGAGCTATAACGCGCTGTTCGATAATAACGAGGACGACAACGGCTTTGAGTTCCTATGGAACTGGAGCGGCAACTGGGACAGCGAGGGTAAGCTTCCGAGTTACGTGAAGCTTCCCACCACGATGACATTCGCATTTAAGACGCCGTCGAAACTCGATAGTGTCGAGGTCGTTAACCGCAACGGTGGCAACGGAACCGTGCAGAAGATCAAGGCTGTCGTGACGTTCGAGGATGGCTCGACCCAAGAGTTCGCGGGCGGGGAGTACGATTCCTTCCGGGCTCGCTACGCCTTTGGCCTCTCTGCCGAGAACAAGGGCAAGAAGGCGACCAAGGTCGAGGTCACGCCGCTTGAGGCATCGGGTGACCAGATGCTCACACTGCGTGAGGTCAACTTCAACTACACGCAGGGTGTCGAGGCCATCGAGGGTGTCGAGCTGGGCAAGAACCAGACCGAGTTCTTTGAAGGCGACGTTACGCTCGTCGACGCCAAGGCCACGCCTGAGAGCGCCGGCTATCCCTATGTGACGGTCGAGAGCTCCGACCCCTCTGTGGTAAGCGTTTCCGCTGTTCAGGCTGGCGATAGCGTGAGCTACTACCTGCGTGCCAACAAGGCCGGCAAGGCAAAGATCACGGTGGCTTCGGTACTCGACCCCTCCAAGACCGCATCCTATGAGGTCGAGGTCAAGGCTGGTGTCGATACCTCTGCGCTCGTGGCAGCGCTTTCCAAGGCCGCGGGCTACAGCGAGTCCGTCTACACTAAGGATTCCTATGCAGCTCTCACCACTGCGGTCGAGGCGGCTCAGAAGCTCCTCGACGGCGGCCAAGGCAGCTATAGCAAGAAGGATGTCGCAGACGCCACAGCCAAGATCGAGAAGGCAATCGACGGCCTCAAGATGCGCCCTGTCGATGAGAAGATTCTTATCAACACGCCCGAGAACCGCAAGAACGTCAAGGTGGCCGGCTTCTCGAGTGAGGCCGACTACGAGGGCAGCAACGCCGTCAACGCTCTCGACGGCGACGAGCGGACGCTTTGGCACAGCGACTGGGCCCATGGGACCGGTATGCCCCAGTATCTGAGTGTCGACCTGGGCCGCGACTACGATCTCACCGACGTTACATTCCTGCCGCGCCAGGACGGCGGCACTAACGGCGATATCTTCGAGGCCGAGATACTGGTCTCCGACACTGCCGACGGCTATGAGATGGGCACCGCCGTGTCGATGGGTACGTTTGCCTTCGACAACGACGGCCACGTACTCACCGACCGTGGCGACTGGAAACAGATGAGCTTTGGCGCCGCGCGCGGTCGCTACGTGACCGTCAAGGTGATTCACGCCGGTGGTGGCGACGTCGATGCCTACTGCAGCGTGGCGGAGCTCAAGTTCTACGGTACGGCCGTCCCCGATCCGGTGGCGAAGGATGATCTCGCTACCGCGATCGAAAAGGTTGATGCCGAGGTTGCTGCCGGCGACCTCAAGGCCGGTGACTACACCGAGGCCTCCTGGACGGCGCTCGAGAACGCCCTGGCGAGCGCCCGCGCCATCTTGAGCGACGAGAACGCCACGCAGGACGAGGTCGACCAGGCGCTCAGGGCGCTCGAGAGCGCCCGCGGCGCGCTCGAGAAGACCCCGGTGGCCCCGGTCGAGAATCCGACTAAGAAGCAGCTCAAGGCCCTGGTCAAGCAGGCGAAGGAGACTGACACCAGGGGCAAGACGGCCGAGTCTGTCAAGGCCCTGGCGGATGCCATTACCTACGCCGAGGACGTCTTGGGTGATGAGAATGCTTCCGACACCCAGCTCCAGGCGGCCTATGACCAGCTCAAGCTGGCCATTGAGAGCCTCAAGGATGTCGATTCCGGCAACCAGGGCGGCTCGGGCAACCAGGGTTCCGGCAATGGCTCGAACGGCGGTAACCAGGCGGGCAAGCCCGCAGGCGACAAGGCCCAGGGCGGCAAGAAGAACGGTTCGGCGATCCCCGATACCGGCGACCGCACGGCGACGACCGTCGCGACCGTCGGCGGTCTTGGCGCCATCATCGCCGCCATCGGCGCTTTCTTCCATCGTCGCAGCAAGGCTAAGTAGCCCCAGCAACAGCTAAGCAAGCGTGCCCGCCGTCCCACCCAAGGACGGTGGGCACGCTTTTTGAATGTAGGCAGAAAGCTTCGACCCTTCGGCCTTAATCTCGCAAAGCGTTCCGTCTCCCGTCGAACACATCGGCAACGGCGGCTATACTTGAATTATTTGCAGTTAAGGGTCGCGGATTCGCCGCGTCACCGCTCTCAACAGGAGGTCTTTGTTTATGGCAGATCAGAAGCCGGTTGTCGGGATCATCATGGGCTCCAAGTCCGATTTGGGCGTTATGGAAGGTTGCACCGCCGAGCTCGAGGCGCTGGGTGTGCCCTATGAGCTCGTGATTGCAAGCGCGCACCGCACGCCGGCGAAGGTCCATGAGTGGGCCTCGACCGCTGCCGACCGCGGCATCAAGGTGATTATCGCTGCCGCCGGCAAGGCTGCTCACCTGGGCGGTGTCGTGGCTGCGTTTACGCCGCTGCCGGTTATCGGCGTGCCTATGAAGACGAGCGATCTGGGTGGTATGGACTCGCTGCTGTCGATGGTGCAGATGCCTTCGGGCGTGCCCGTTGCCTGTGTGGCCATCAACGGTGCCAAGAACGCTGCCATTTACGCCACGCAGATTCTGGGCGCCTGCGACCCCGAGTACCGCAAGGTTATCGAGAAGATGAAGCAGGAGATGGCTGACGCCTAAGCGCTCTACCAGTCCATTTGCAGCATAAGGAGAGCCATGTCCGACTATCAGGGAAAGCGTTTTTCGGCTTCTCGGATTCCCGATTCAGCCAAGTCGGGAGCAGCCCGCGCGCCGCAGCAGGGTCGGACATCCTCTCCTCAGCAGCCGCGCCCGCCGCGCCCCGTGACGCCGGCGAAGCATCGCCGTCAGGATACACCTGCTGCATATCGCCCTTCGTCATACAGTACGGCCAATAAGTCACCTCGCTCTTCGGCGCATACTGCGCCATCGAGCTATACCGAGCCGCCGCGCAAAAAGCGCCGCTCCGTCATTCCCATTCTGCTCATCATCATCGGCATTGGCCTGATCGTTGCTGCGGCCGCCATCTTTATCAACGCGCAGATTGGCTACAAGCAGGCGAGCGAGTCGTATCAAAAAATCGAAAATCAATATGTGAGCGACAAGGACGCCAGTGGCGTGCCAATTGTCGACTTCAATGCGCTGGCCCAGACAAATCCCGAGGTTGTGGGTTGGATTTACGCGCCCGACACCAACATCAACTACCCCGTGGTGCAGACCAACAACAACTCCAAGTACCTCAACACGCTGTTTGACGGTACGGCCAATGCGTCGGGCGCCATCTTCCTGGATAGCGACGACACCGCGCCGGGCATGGTGGATCAGCAGACCACGATTTACGGTCATCATATGAACGACGGTTCGATGTTCAACGTGATTTCGGATACGACCGATCAGGCGACGTTCGACAGCATGGAATACGTGTACTACATCACGCGTGATGCGACGTATAAGTTGCGCCCGCTGGCGACCAAGGTGGTCGAGGACACGTATGCCAAGGCGCGCACGCCCAACTTTGAGGGCGATGACGGACTGAAGAATTACCTGTCCGAGATGCTCGATGGTGCCTCGGCCGTGGCGAGCGATGCCACCGATCGTGCCGCTTCGGCAACCAAGATCGTAACGCTTGTGACTTGCCGTTCGCTGTCATTTAGCAATACGCGCGCAGTCATGGTACTCACGCCGGTCGAGGAATAAAGTGTCCGGGCCCCGTCCCAAAAGATTACCCTGGAAATCAAAAGGAGAAATGATGCTTGAAAGTGGCAAATCGATGCCTTCGGTTGATGCCTGGCTGCGCGAAGCCAAGGCCGATGTTTCGGCGGCTAATTGTGGGATGTACCTGACACACAACGGCGTGGTGCGTGCGACGCCTAAGTCCGAGGTGCGTGGGGTCGAGACAGATGGTGTGGCGCCTGGACATAAGGTGGGCGGCATGGTGTTTGGCTTCGATGCCGATAAGGTGCAGGCTGCTATCGAGGCAACGCGCGCGATGCCGGGTATCGGCTATGTGCGCGTGTGGCTGGCGAGCGGTGAGCTTACCGTGGGCGACGACATCATGCTCGTGCTCATTGGCGGAGACATTCGCCCGCATGTGGTCGACGCACTGCAGGCGCTCGTCGGTACCATCAAAAATGAGTGTGTGAGCGAGGTCGAGCGCGAGGCGTAAGGCCGGCAGCGGCACTCGCCAACAAAAAGCCCACTGGCAGTTCATCAGTCTGCCAACGGGCTTTTCTGTGCGTTGGATAATCTCGGCATTGCGTGACGCTACACGCGCGTCGCATCCTTGGGGCTCATGGTCATGCTCTGGAAGCGGTTCTCCATGTAGTCGTTATCGAAGTACTTGCCGTAGAACTGCGCGACGGGAATATCCGGCTCCGTGCCGTTGACGCGCTGGTACCAGTAGTCGAGCGACTGTAGCGTCATGACGCCGTCGACCAGCATAATGACGGTAAAGATGACGGTAGCCGAGTAGCGGCTCTTCCACGGAATCATGTTGATGAGCTTGAGCAGCCTCGGCAGCAGCAGCTTGATCCAGATAAGGCCACCCAGGCCCCACAGGCAGGCAAAGCCCGTGCAGGTGCGTCCGCCCGTAAGGACGGCGAGTGGGTCGGGCATGCCGAACAGCTTCATGTGCGAGTAGCTCCACGAGACCACGCCAAATGAGGTCTGCATAAACCAGCCCACGAACACCTCAAAGCTCGCGCCGAGCACAGCGCTTACCAGGAAAATGATGATGGGGTTCTTTTCATAGAAGCGGTTGAGCACCATGGTCATGAGTACGGCGCCAAAGCCATAGATGGGGCTGAAGGGACCAAACAGCATGCCGGCGCGGTCCTGGTAGACGCCTGGGTCGTCGACCGTCATATGCCAGATGTCCTCGGCGATCAGGCCGAGCACGCAGCAGACGAGGAATACCCAGAACAGGTTGAAGTAGTTGAGCTTGATGTAGCCCTCGCCGGTTTCATCGCGGCCGAGCATGCCCTCGGCGGCGGCGTCGCGGTCGAGCATCTCCTGCAGGCGGCGCTGCAGTTCGCGCTCCTGGCGCAGCGTGGGGTCGACGGTTGCCGAAAGCGCGATGAGGATACCGAGCTGAATAGCGGGACGAAGCAAGAAAAGCCCGATACCCTGGAGCATCACGTCGACCAAAAGCTCGATGACGGTAAATGCGATAAGGATATAGGACAGGCGCGCGGCGTTGCGGCGCTGGTTCTTGATGAGGTCCAGGCCAAAGATGATCAGGATGACGGCACTTGCCGCAGAGAGCATGATGCCGGCGACGATAAGGCCGACTGCGACGAGCGTGTTGTCGCCGAGCTTGGCGGCGGCGTTGCCGTTAATGAGCGCGGTGATGACCTGCCACATAAAGGCGGCGACCGACGGGAGCGTGCCCACGCCGGACAGGATGCACAGGACGGCGTACACCTTAATGATGAGCGGGATCTTCTTGACCTCCGTGGCGCTGGGGACGCTGGGGTCGAGTTCGTTTCGATCCATACAGAACCTTTCTCGCTTTGTTGTAGGTTATAAGGATACGCCGCCGACCTGCCATAAGACAGGACGAACGTCCCAATTGCAACAATGCAACCCTCAACGGTGGGCGCGGCGGACATCTGGGAGCGCGGGCGCCTGCACTGGGCAGGCCGATAAAATGTTTGGCCGCAAAACGGATTATTAGCTCGGTGGGCTTTTAAAAAGCGCTGCTCATGCGCTGGGGAGCGCGTCGCGCCGTGCGTATAATAAGGCGGGTAACGCCAAAATACGAGGCTCTGAGGGGATGCCATGTCTCAAGAAACCATCCGCGCGGCCGAGCGTGCCGCGGGACAGGTGAACGCCATGTCGACGTATGATCCGGACTCCGACCAGCTGCATGAGGAATGCGGCGTTTTTGGTGTGTGGGCGCCCGATCGTGACGTGGCTCGACTGACGTACTTTGGCCTGCGTGCACTGCAGCACCGTGGCCAAGAATCGGCGGGAATCGCTGTTGGTGACGGCGGTACGGTTATGGTCCGCAAGGATCTGGGCCTGCTCGACCGCGTATTCTCCAATGCTGACTTGTCGACGCTCTCCGGTCAGCTGGCCGTGGGCCATGTGCGCTATGGCACCGCCGGCGCCAAGAGCTGGGAGGCTTCTCAGCCGCACCTCTCTACCATCAATAGCGTCATTATCGCGCTCGCGCACAACGGCACCCTCGTCAACACCGACGAGCTGCGCCGCCAGCTGATCGAGCTGGGCGTGCCGTTCCTCTCCAACTCGGATTCCGAGGTCGCGACCAAACTCATCGGCTACTTTACCCAGCGTACAGGTCATCTGCGCGAGGGCATTCGCAAGACCATGGAGCTCGTGCGCGGCGGCTACGCCATGACGCTCATCAACGAGCAGGCGCTCTACGCATTCCGCGATCCGCACGGCATTCGCCCGCTTGTGCTGGGCAAGCTGGTGGACGAGGGCCTGGACCAGGCCGATGCCGCATCCGTTTCGCAGCTGCCGTCGCAGGACGGCGCCGCGACGGCCGACGCCACCACCCATGTCACCCGCGCCGGCGGCTGGGTCGTCGCCTCCGAGACTTGTGCGCTCGACATTGTGGGCGCCGAGTACGTCCGCGATGTCCGTCCCGGTGAGATTTTGCGCATCAGCGCCGAGGGCCTTGTGTCCGAGCAGGGCGTGCCTGCCGCCGAAGAGCCTGCTAACTGCATCTTTGAGCAGGTCTACTTCGCTCGCCCCGACTCCATCATGAACGGCAAGAGCGTCTACGCCTGCCGTTATGACATGGGTCGTCAGCTGGCACATGAGGAGCCCGTCGAGGCCGACCTGGTTATCGGCGTGCCCGACTCCGGCCTGCCGCCCGCGGAGGGGTATTCGCACGAGAGCGGTATTCCCTTTGGCGAGGGCCTTATCAAGAACCGCTACGTGGGTCGTACGTTTATCGAGCCTACGCAGGAGTTGCGCGCCATGGGCGTGCGTATGAAACTCAACCCGCTGCGCGACAACATCGAGGGTAAGCGCCTGGTCGTCATCGACGACTCCATCGTCCGCGGCACCACCATGGTGCAGCTCGTCAAGATGCTGCGCAACGCCGGCGCCAAGGAGATCCATATCCGCATCAACTCGCCCGAGGTCATCTGGCCGTGCTTCTACGGTATCGATACCGACGTGCAGTCGCAGCTTATCAGCGCTAACAAGACGGTCGATGAGATCTGCGAGTACATTGGCGCCGATTCGCTGGCCTTCCTTTCGGTCGAGGGCCTGCTTAAGATCATGCCCAAGGGCGGTTACTGCGATGCGTGCTTTACCGGACGCTACCCCGTGGCGATTCCCGAGAGCTTTGGCCGCGACAAGTTCATGGAGGGCTTTAAGCCCCGCAACCTGGACAAGCCGCTGCACTTTGACGACGACGCCGTGGTCGAGAAATACGACGACCGCAGCTGGGAAGAGGAGCACGGCGAGGCCTAAAACCTGCCATGTAGGGACAGGTTTATTTTGGTAGGTTTTACCTGCCGTTTTGTTGATATGACGGCGCGTGCTGTTATGGCGTGCGCCGAAATGAACGCAACTATGAGCACCGTTTGGCGCCCGCGCGGCGCCACGGTAGTGGAGAGGAAGGCTCAGATGAGCGACAGCAAGCATGTGACGTACGAGGACGCCGGCGTCGATACTGCCGAGGGCGGCCGCGCCGTCGACGCTATTAAGCAGATGGTCAAGGACACCAACCGCCCCGAGGTTATCGGCGGCATCGGTGGCTTTGGTGGCCTGTTCTCGGCCGCCGCGCTTAAGGATATGGAAGACCCGATCCTGATCAGCGGCACCGACGGCGTGGGCACCAAGCTCGTGCTCGCCCAGATCATGGACCGTCACGAGACGGTGGGCCAGGACCTGGTCGCCATGTGCGTCAACGACATTTTGGCTTCGGGCGCCGAGCCGCTGTTCTTCCTGGACTACGTTGCCATCGGCCACATTGAGGCCGAGCACATGGCAAAGATCATCAAGGGCGTGGCCGATGGCTGCAAGCTCGCGGGCTGCGCGCTTGTGGGCGGCGAGATGGCCGAGCACCCGGGCGTCATGGCCCCCGCCGATTACGACCTCGCCGGCTTTACTGTGGGCGTCGTCGACCGTCCTAAGATGCTCGACCCCGCGAACGTTCGCCCCGGCGATGTGATCCTGGGTCTGCCCTCCACCGGCGTGCACTCCAACGGCTACTCACTCGTTCGCAAGGTCATCGGTGTCGACGGTATCAAGCCGGGCACGCCCGAGGCTGCCGCTAAGGCCGAGGAGCTGAGCCGTCCGCTCGAGGAGCTCGGCGGTGCTTCGCTGGCCGACGCTCTGCTGGCTCCCACGCGCATTTATGTGAAGCCGATTCTTGAGCTGCTCCACGGTGGCGCCAACGTTCATGCCATTGCCCATATCACCGGCGGCGGTATTACCGAGAACCTCAACCGCGCGCTCGCCGACGACGTCGATGCCGTGGTCACCCGCACCGGCGCCGAGATGGGCTGGGACGTTCCGCCCGTCATCACCTATGTGTCGCGTCAGGCCGAGCTCGCGCCCAACGAGGCATGCAAGACCTTCAACATGGGCGTCGGCCTGTGCCTGATCGTCGCCCCCGAGGACG
>CABSBA010000023.1 GCA_902475825.1 uncultured Collinsella sp.
TGATGTCTCGCAGATGAATCGTGTTTTGCAATATGCCAACATCTTCTACCATAAGCGGTTCATCATTGAAAAACAGGAGCGTATTGCAATACTTGTCGGTATGGAGACGGCCTCTGTGAACGGTGAGGTTGAGGCTTGCGATGCAGAAGGATAACCGACCGTGTTCTTCGATGACGGAGAACTTTGGCGGCGTTTGGTGCAAATCGGTATAGGTAGGGGTGCGGACCTAATTGCGTGACAAAGGGACAGTCCCTTTGTCACATTCCCGGAAAGCCTGTTTGGCGTAGGGCTTCGTAGAGGACGATGGCGGCGCTGTTGGAGAGGTTGAGTGCGCTGATGCGGTAGTCGTCCGGGTTGACGAAGTTGCCGCAGATATCCTGCTGAAGGATGGTCTCGTGGCTGTCCTCGGTATGCCCGAGCGATTCCTCGTGAGCTTCCCAAGCCTCGGCGTTATCGAGTGAGTCGCAATCGCGCAGCATCGGGATGCGCTCGCAGCGCTCGGGCGCCGCGGCAAGCAGTGGCTCGGGAATGCCCGAGCTCTCGCTGCCAAAGACCAAATAGTCACCGTCGCGGTAGGTGCTTTGCGCATAGGTGCGGCGTGCCTTTTTGGTCAGCAGATGCAGATGGCCATCGGCGGGGGAGAGGCCGTTGCGCGCAAGGAAATCCTCCCAGCCGGCATAGGTCGTCACGTCCAAATTTTGCCAGTAGCCCAGACCGGCGCGACGTACCGTCTTGTCATCGAGGGAAAACCCCAGCGGCTCCACCAGATGCAGATGGGCACCGGTGACCACGCAGGTACGGCCGATATTGCCCGTATTGGCCGGAATCTCGGGCGCATACAGCACGATATTGAACATGAATCTCCTTGGCTCAGAACGAAAAACCACCACGAAGGGCACCTTCGTGGTGGTTTGGCAGTTACATAGGCGGAAAAATGCCCGCTTGGATAAACCTAGGCGCGGTGCCAGTCGGTCAGGCAGGCATCGAGGGAGGCGATGAGCGCGTCCTTGTCCATGTGACGGCCGATGATGCACAGGCTCGTCATGCGGTCGCCCGTCTCGTCGTCCCAAATTTGCATGATCTCGGGGTTCTCGTCGATGATCTTCTGCTTCTCGCCCTCGGGCGCGGAGTCAACGAACAGGCCGTTCTCCATCAGGCGCATCTGGTGGCCGGCCTGCTCAAACATGTAGCACATGTCCGGATCGCCGGTCTGCCACAGCGGACCCTTGACGCGGATGACCTCGTCGGGCCACTCCTGCTCAACAAAATCAGTGAACTTCTGCAGGTCAAACGGCTTGCGGCGCGAGTACACAAAGGTCTCGATGTCGTACTCGAGCACTTCGGGGTCGTCGTGCTCCTCGGGATGCTCCATAGCCTCGATCCAGGCGGCGGAGTTGTAGGCGCGCATAAAGTCGAAGCGGTCGGTATCGAGCAGCTCCTCCATGGGGACCTCGCCGTTTTGGGCCTCGACGATCACGGCGTCTTTCTGCAGGCTGCGCACGATGGCCTTGAGCTCGGCAATCTGCTCGGGGCTCACGGTATCGGTCTTGTTGAGGATCAGCGTGGAGCAGAACTCGATCTGCTGGATGAGCAGGCTTTCGATGTCGTCCTCGTCGATATCCTCGGCCAGCAGGTCGCGACCGCCGTTGAACTCGTCGTACATGCGGGCGCAGTCGACCACGGCCACGATGTTGTCGAGCGCAAGTTTGGGCTCGCCGCCCACTTTGGCCTCGTCGCAGAAGCTCGAGATGGTGTAGGCGATGGGGATAGGCTCGCAAATGCCCGATGCCTCGATGATGATGTAGTCGAACTTGCCCGAATCGGCGATCTGGGCGAGCTGGCGGGCGAGGTCGTCGGACAGCGTGCAGCACAGGCAGCCGTTCGTCATGGGGATGAGCTCGCCGTCGACCTGCGACAGGCCTCCCTTGGCGATGAGGCTCGCGTCGACGTTGATCTCGCCGATATCGTTGACGATCACGGCGGCGCGGATGCCGCCGTCGTTAGCGAGGATGTGGTTGAGCAGCGTGGTCTTGCCGGCACCGAGGTATCCGGTAAGCATGATGATCTTCACGGGTTTGTTGGGCATGTGCCCTCCTTTGTTAGACATGGCTTACAGTTGAATCTTATGCCAAACGCCTGCTCTTATACCCACGCGCCGGCAAATAACACAAGCTACTCCCAGGCTCCCCATACATCGGGGCAATAACCGACGGTGGCCTTTTTGCCGTTGCGCACGATGGGCTCGGCCAGGACCTGCTGGTTCTCGAGCAGCTTGTCGAAGCGCTGACTGGGGGTAAGGTGCTGAATAAGTGCGAGCGTTTCCTCGTCCTTGGCTTTGGGGTTGAGCAGCTTGTCGATGCCGCCGACCGCCTGCATCACGCTCGTGAGCTCGCCCTTGCTCATCTCCTTTTCCCTAAGGTCAATAAACTGCACCTTAATGCGGCGCTCCTTAAAATAGCGCTGGGCCTTCTTGGTATCGAAAGACTTTTTGGTTCCAAAAATCTGGATATTCATGCTCCGCCGCTCTATCGAATGAAGTTGGTCGTTGCTCGATCTGCCTCGGGTGCGTTGATACCGGCGGCCTGTCCTGCCTCGATACAGCGCAGGAGCCAGGCCATGTTTTTGCCGATGTTTCGCATGGTGGCAAGGCCCTCGGCATCCCCATCGGCGTCGCCGGGCACGCGGCCAAACACGTTGTTCCAGTAGGTGGAAGCAACTACGGGCATCTGCTTAATGGTGAAGTACTTGTTGAGTACATCGAACGTGGTCGACGTGCCGCCGCGCCGGGCGACGGCGACCGCGGCGCCGGGCTTGTGCTCAAAGGCATGCCCGCCTGCATAGAAGGCGCGATCGAGGGCTGAGAGGATGCGTCCGCTGGGATGCGCATAGTAGACGGGGGAGCCAAAGACAAAACCATCTGCCTGCTCGGCGGCAGCGATGAGCTCGTTCACCACGTCGTCGTCAAAGGTGCAGCGACCGCCAAGCTTGCCGCACTGGCCGCAACCGATGCAGTCGCGAATGGGCTTGGCGCCCAGCTGGAACACCTCGGTATCGATGCCCTCGGCGTTGAGTTGCTCGGAGACCTCGGCGAGTGCGCGGGCGGTATTGCCGTTTGCCTTGGGACTGCCATTGACCAAAAGAACCTTCATCACAAACTCCCTCTGCTGTTGGTGACTTCTGCAGAGGATTATCGCACGATGGGGGAGGCGGTGCGGGCGCGGTGCTAATCCAGTTTGGTACCTGGCACCTGCACGGCTTTACCGAGCAACGCTTTGAGCTCGTTCAAAATGGAAACGGGCTGTCGATTGACAGCGTCCAGATGAAGCGTCGCCACACGAATGGGCGGCTGATATTCAAGCGAGCCGATGAGCACGGGAGAACCCAGGAACCGCTCGATTTCGTCTGCGATCGCGTCGGTCTCTTCGGGATCAAAGTCATCGAAAAGCGCCACGAATGTCGGCCCCGTCGAGCGGAACAGGCGACCCTTGCCGCGCGAGCATTCCATAAGGCAAGCGGCGCTTTCGGCGAGCACGCGGTCGCCTGCATCAAATCCAAAGCGGGCATTGACCTCGGCGATATCGTCAACCTTAATGGCAATAAAGCCTGCCTCGCGCGCCACGCGGCGCATTTCGCCAATGGCGTTGACCAGGGCGTGAATATCGCCCAGGCCCGTCACCGAGTCGGTCGTATCCGCTAGGCTTCGGTTGATGATGATGCCCACATACATGCTGGGCTCGGTATCGGTGCCGTCCAAGCGGTAACCCGTGCAGTCGCAAAGCGCGTATGCTCCGGTGGCATCCATTACGCGATACTGCATGTAGTGGAAGTGCCACGTGCCGTTTATCACCATGTCGAGCTCGGCGCGTACGTTGTCGCGGTCCTCGGGATGAACGCGGGCGAGCCACATGTCGACCGAGTTAAAAGGGTGCTGGGAGGGCAGGTCAAAATCGCGCACGGCGTTAACCGACCATTGCGATTCGCCCGTATCGAGGTTAAGGATGAACGGATAGCGCGTCTCGGAGCTCATGGAGATTGCTTGGAACACCCGGTCGTTGCAGGGAAGCTGATCGACGATTGGGCGTTGTGGTGCGTCATTGTCTTTCGGTTGCTGTACACGATGCATAAGCTTATAGCGATACATCTTGCGATCGGCATCCATCGTCATCTGGCGACGCGTGTCGCCGGCAAGTGGATCGACGCGCGAGCAGCCAAAGCTAAAGCTGGCGATCATGGGCGCCTTGCCACCTGAGCTCGCCTCGATCAGCCCGGCACGCACCTGCTCCAAGCGCTGCTCGAGTTCAGTCTCGTTTGCGGAGAGCGAGATAAGCACAAACTCGTCTCCACCGATACGGAACAGCATCTCATTGTGCTCCATGGTTTCGGAGAGCGTGCGGCAGATGCTCAGAATATAGCGATTGCCTTCGGCGTGGCCAAACCTATCATTGCAATGCTTGAGATGGTCGATGTCAATATAGGCGCAGGTGAAGGGATCGCCTTTGCGCCAGAGCTGCTCGACGTGACGGTCGAGTCCGCTGCGGTTGCCCAAGTTGGTGAGCGGGTCGATATAGGCGTTGCGCTCAAGCAGCTGGCGCTCTTGTTGCAGGATAGCATGCGTCTTTTGCAGTTGCTCACCAACGGCGCGTAGCTCAGCAGGCAGCGCGGCAACATCGAGTTCGGCGGTCGAGATGCCATTCGCAAGTCGCTGAAGATAGGCAATAATCGATTGCTCGCCCATGCGGTACGACTCGTTCATGATGGATAACCTCCTTGGGCGGAACAACGGTTTGTATCATATCCCCAATTCGGCTTGGATTGGGGATATAAGTTAGCCAATGGGGACAAATGCCCCCTTCGACGGTGGCGTTTTGCGCGCGAGCGTATCAGTTATTATTGCCGCCATCGAGCAATGCCTCAAAATCCTTCGCCGGCATGGGGCGGTAGTAGAGGAAGCCCTGAGCGTAGCGGGCACCCATGTGGCGTAGCATGTTTGCCTGCTCATCTGTCTCGACGCCTTCGATTACAATGGGCAGATGGAGCGACTGCGCCATCTCGAGCATCGATGACACGATCTGCGCGCTGCGGCCTTGATCGCGGTCGGTGGGCACAAAGGTGCGGTCGAGCTTGATGACGTCGACATTGACGTTCTTGAGCATCGCGAGCGTGGACTGACCGGTGCCAAAATCGTCCATATAGGTCGAGAAGCCGCGGGTGTGCAAGTCGGCTGTCAGTTTGTCCACGGCTTCGGACTCTCCCGTATAAGCCGTCTCGGTGATCTCGATGCGCATGAGCTCGGGCGGCAGGTTGTATTGGGCGGCGAGCGATCCCATATGCTCGGCAACGTCGCAGGCAAGAATGTCCACGCGAGACACATTAAGCGAGACCGGAACCACGCGAAGACCGCGATCGAGACGCTCGCGAAGCCATATGGCGACACCCTGCCAAATGTACTTGTCGAGCGTCACCACAAAGCCGCTTTCCTCGAGTGCGGGGATAAACGTTGCGGGCGAAATGAGAGAGCCGTCCTTGTCAATCCAGCGCGTAAGTGCCTCGGCGCCAATGATCTCGCCGGTTTCCATATCGACCTGGGGCTGCAGGTAGTACGTGATGCGGCCATTTGAGAGCGCGTACTGGAACTCGGTCAGCGTGCGGTGGAACGCAATCTCGTGTTCATATTCTTCGGGGCGGAAAATAGCAATGCGCTCCTTGAAGTCGTTTTTGGCGCGTCGATTGGTAAACATGGCCTTTGCCTGCGCATCGATGGTGATCTCCTCATTGGAGTCGATGGGGTAAATGCCCATGGACGGCCAAAAACCTACGCCGTCATCATGCCTGGCTACTGCCTCGCGAACGCGGTTGTAGATTTGATGGACGGTGATGTGCTTAAAGGGGATGAGTACGCAAAAGTCATCTTGGCCCCAGTACCCTGCGACGCCCATATCAGCATTCTCGATGTCCTTGAGGACCGTGCCCACATCGGCGAGTACGCGGTCGCCCTCGGCCTGGCCGTGCCATTCATTAAACAGGCGCATGTGACCCATGTCGACGGTGGCGATGCACCAGGTGTCGTCGCGCCTTGCCTCGAGAAATGCGTTGGCGCGCCGCATAAACTCGCTGGGTCGATAGAGACCCGTGAGCGAGTCGATACGTTCGGCGATGGCGCTTTTGCGCTCCGCCTCGGGTATGGGGAGGCTGTCGTTGGGAACAAGCCCGCCGGCCGTGCGAAGGCGACGGTCGAGTTCGCCTAAAACGGCGGTCGCTTGATGGGCTAAGTGCTCGTAAAAGGCCGGGACGACAAGGCAGACGGGAGTAATGGTGTCGCCTGCGATTTGAACAGGAGCGAAAACGGCCTCTTTAAGGTGGCGGGTCAGTTGCTCGAATGCCTCATGGTCCAAATCGTTGCTGAGCACGACGAACTGGACGCTTCGTGAACGGAAGACCCGGCTTCTGCCGCGGGTGATCGACAGCATGCGGCCTGCGTATTCGGCAAGCATGTTGTCGACAGCCTCGGCCCCGTAGAGCTCGTTGAGATTCGCCGTGCCACGAATGCGCACCGCTATAAGCCCCGTCTCGCAGCGGTCGCGACGGCAGGCATCGATAGCGTTGACCAGCATGCGCTGCGTTCCGAGGCCTGTGGCGGCGTCGACGGTTTCGGCAAGCGAGTGGTTGACGAGTTCGCCGACATAGAGCGAGGGGACATTTCCGTCGCCGTCGATGCGAAACCCGCGAGCACGGCAGAGAACGTAGTCACCCGCGGCATTGCGCATGCGGTACTGCATGACGCGGCGGTGTTTGGAGCCGTTAAAGATCTGGTTGATGTCGTTGGCGTAGGCCTCGAGGTCATCGGGATGGACGCGCGTCTTCCAGAAATCGCGGCAGCTGTCTATGTGCTCCGAAGGAAGACCGAGATCGCGCAAGGCACCTTGCGACCAAAGGGTGCGGTCCTTGTCCAAGTTCTCGATAAAGAAATAACGGCCCTCGTTGAGCATCGAAAAAGCGTCGAAAATACGATCGCTTATTTCGAAGTCGTCGGCGTGGACTTGCGTAATATTGCGCCGATCGAGGTGCATGGCATGACGTAGCTTGTAGTCGTACATGCGATGGTCGGCATCGAGTGTCATGCGATTGGAGGCTTCGCCCAGGGCGGGGTCGGCGTGTGCCACTCCGTAGCTAAACGAGTGGGGCATCTCGGAATCGTTGTTTTTGAGCAGGATCGTTCGGCAGTGTTCCAGACGTTCGGCGAGGTCGTCCTCGGTCGCAATCGTAGATAGGATGGCAAACTCGTCGCCGCCTATGCGAAACGCCGCCTCGTCCACTTTCATATACAGTTTGAGATAGAGGCTTACCTGCAAGATATAGCGGTTGCCCTCGTCATGCCCAAAGACGTCGTTGCAGTGCTTGAGATTGTCGATATCGATGAACGCCATGGTAACGGGGGTGTCCTGCTCCCAGAGCTCCTCGAGGGAACGGGCAAAGCCGCCACGGTTGCCAAGCCCGGTAAGCTGGTCGGTAAAGGCGGTCCTGATCAGATCCTCCTGACGCTCGAGAAGGTCACGGACGGTCTTTTCGAGCGTTTCGGTGTAATTGCTGACAGTATCCATGTTCTAAGCGGCTTTCTGAAGTCGGAGCGGATTGCGTCGGGCGAGCTCGTTGTGTACACGCATCGTTGCTCAGCGTTTTGCGTGTATCCAGGCCCCGCCTTGCTGCGTTGTTGGGTTACTTTGCCGGCTAATGTTCGCTGTTGATAACTGCTGAGTAGTATAAACAACAGTGCAGAATTATATAGGGGTGCACATGCTGTGGGTGGCTATTATTCGACAAACGGCAGCGCGATGATGCGATGTTCGATAAAAATGCGACTGGGGCGGTATATGTTGATGGGTATACTTGTTCCGTTTAAATTTGCGGGGACGGAGATGGTCGCATGGCACAGCCAACTATGACGCGCACTGTGGGGCTGGCACTCGAGGGAGGCGGCTACCGCGGTATGTATACGGCGGGCGTGCTCGACGTTTGGATGGAGCACGGTTTGACCTGCGACCATATGGTGGGTGTCTCGGCGGGCGCGGCGTTTGGCTACAACTTTAAATCGCGTCAGATCGGCCGCGCCATTCGCTATAACAAGGCCTATTGCGCCGATAAACGCTATGCAGGTGTAGTAAGCTGGCTGCGAACTGGCGATATGTTCAATGCCGATTTTGCCTATCACGAGGTGCCTATCGAGCGCGATCCCATCGACTTGGAGGCGTATCGCGCCTGCCCCATGCGATTTACGTGCGTGTGTACCGATATCGAGACGGGCAAGGCCGTCTACCATGACCTGCCCTATGGCGACGAGCGGGATATCGAGTGGATCCGGGCATCGTCGGCGATTCCCGTGGCGACGCGCCCCGTTGCTATTGACGGGCATAAGTATCTGGATGGTGGCGTGGCTGATTCTATTCCCAGTGCATGGCTGTTTGCGCAGGGGTATGACCGCAATATCGTGGTACTCACGCAGCCGGCGGGCTTTGTGAAGCAGCCCAACAGCGTGATGCCCATGCTGCGGCGCGTGTTCCGTCACTACCCGGAGTTTGTCGCGGCGCTTGAGCATCGGCATGAGGTTTACAATGCCACGCTCGATGACCTGGCACGTCGCGAGGCTGCCGGCGAAATCTTTGTGGTTCGGCCGAGCGAATCGGTGAAGGTGCCGTCGCTGTGCCGCGAGCCCGATGAGCTCGAGCGCATCTATCAGATCGGCCGCCACGATGCGGAGGCGACCTTGCCGGCGCTGGAAGCGTATCTGGCAGAGTAGGGCAAACTGCCGTGGACTCGGCGGAAAGCGCATCCCGGAATGGAGGTCCAAACTGGGATGCGCTTTCTATTGCTAAAGATGTGAGGCTGCGGATCAGCTGCTCGGCTTATGCCTATGCCTGCTGCCAGGTGTCGACGAGCTCCTTGGCGGCGGCGCAGGGGTCGTCGGCACTGCAGACGGCGCTCACCACAAAGAAGCCATCGACGCCGGTGGCCTTGAGCTGCGGCAGGTCGGCCGTCTTGACGCCGCCGCCCACCACGATGGGCACGGGGCTTGCCGCGTGGAGTGCGGCCAGGTCCTCAAAGCTCTTGGTGATGATAGAGCCGTCGGCCGCGCGTCCGCAGTCGCGCTTGGTCTCGGTCTCGTGGAGCGGGCCGATGCCTAGGTAGTCGACTAGGCTCATGTCGGCGGTCTTGACGTACTCGAGCATCTCCTCGCAACGGGCCGAAAGGCCCACGATGGCATCGGGGCCCAAAAGTTTGCGGCAGACCTCGACGGGAATATCGCTCTGACCCACGTGCACGCCGTCGACAGCAATACCCTGCTCGCGCGCGGCGAGTACGCAGTCCAGGCGGTCGTCGATTAACAGGGCGACCTGACCGGTCTTGCCAGCCTGTGCGATAGCCTGCGCGGCATCGCCCGTCAGCGCGATGATCTCGCGGGCGCTTGCCACCTTGGAGCGCACCTGGATGCAGGTAAAGCCTGCGTCGAGCGCCTGGGCCACCACATCGCTCACGGGACGCCCGAGCGTGTTTTCGGGGCCGAGTACCAGATAGGCCGAGATATCAAGGTTGTCGCGGATGCTCATCGTGCTTCCTCCTGCTTCTTGATCTGTGCTTCCATGCGCTCGAGCTTGCCGGTCATGGTGTCGGTAAATCCGGGTCGAATATCGGCTTTGAGCACGACTTCGGTGCGGATGCCCTTGCTCGCCAACACAAAGGTTGCGTCGCGCACGACCTGCATGACCTCGTCCCAGTCACCCTCGATCTCGGTGAACATCGAGGTGGTGCGGTTGGGAAGGCCGCTCTCGCGAATGACGCGCACGACCTCGGCGACCTCGGCGGACAGTTCATCGCCGGTGCCGCACGGGGCGATGGCCACGGCGACGAGTGTGTTCATGCCGGCATTGGTTGCGGGCTCGGACATGGCTTATGCCTCCTCGAGCTCGAGTTGGTTATCGGCAATATCCTGGGCGGTCGCGCGGTAGAGCTCGTCGATAAAGGCGACCTTAAAGCTTGCCGGGGCATCGGCGACAGCGGCGGCACGCGTGCCGGCAACGTTGTAGACGGCGGTGCCGCAGATGGCTGCCGTAAACGGATCGGCAGCGCAGGCGTACACAGCCAGCACGCCACCCTGCGAGCAGCCGCAGCCGGTGATCTTGGACATGAGCGAACTGCCGCCGTGGGACTTGGCCACCGTCGTGCCGTCGGTAATCAGGTCGACTTCGCCCGAGACCACTACGGCTCCGCCGGTGTAGCGGGCGAGCGCCACAGCGGCATCGCGGGCGGCGTCGACCGTGTCGGTGGTATCGACACCGCGCACGCGGCTCAGATCAGCTGCCTCGCCCTCAAGACCCCACAGGCCGGCGAGTGCGATGATCTCGGAGGCGTTGCCGCGCACGATGGCAGGCTTGTACTGCTTGAGCTCGTTTACCAGCTGGGTTCGCAGGCTACCGATGCCCAGGCCCACCGGATCGAGCACCCAGGGCTTGCCGGCGTCGTGTGCCGCCTTGGCCGCGCGGGGAATCGTCTGCTCGTAGATGGGGAAGAGCGTGCCCATGTTGAGATAGATGGCGCCGCCGCCGGCAACGAGCGCCTCGCCCTCGTCGGGCAGATAGACCATGGCGGCCGAACCGCCCACGGCGAGCTGAGCATTGGCGACAAAGTCGATCGTCACCGTGTTGGTGATGGAGCCGGCCATCGGATTGGTGGCGCGAATCTCCTCCACGGCCTTGACCACATGTTGCTTAAGCTGTTCCGAATCAATCACTGCACATGCCTCCTTGGCATAGAAAAGGGGCGCTGTGCATAGACAGCGCCCCTGTAAAGGCGGCATGCTCCCTACGCCAGCATTAACTGACAGGTTCAAAGGATTGGGCCCTATGCCCTCTCAGCCTTGTGGTTTGCACCGCCGGCACTCCCGCATCGAATCTGTTGTTCCCTATACTAGCGCACCTGCCAAAAAGGGACAGGTTTATTTTGGCAGGTCGTTACAATAGGTAGGACCGATACGAATGGGGGCCTTATGATTAAACTTGTGCTGACCGATATGGACGATACGCTGATTCCAGCCGGGCATGACGGCGCCAGCGACTACGCCATCGAGGGCATTCATGCCATGCAGGCGGCGGGTCTGCACTTTGGCCCGGTTTCGGGTCGCCAGCCGTCCGCGATGGGCTGGATGTTCCGCAATTGCGTCGAGTGCTTCTCGACCGGCGCGTTCTGCAACGGCCAGGTAATGTTTGTCGACGGTCAGGCGGTCGCTTCGCGCGCGACTGACAACGCCGCCCTTATGCGCTTGGCTGACTACTTGGAGCAAGAGACCGACGATACGTATCTGAAGGTCTACAGCCTGGGTGATGACTTTTGGGATAACGATGCCTATTGCGTGACGAGCGACCCCGAGCGCGTGCGCCGCGCCATGGAGTCGGGCGGCAACGCGTGGCTCAAGGGCGAAGAGGCCCCGTGCCGTCCTGTTGTCGATGACGCACCGGTGTTCAAGGCGAATATCTGGAGTGCCCGTTCGCGTGAGGAGCTCGCGGAGCTACGTGAGCGCGTTGCCGCTGAGGTACCGGAGCTCTCGCTCGTGTTTCCCAACAATCGTGTGCGCCTGTTCGACATCCTTCCAGCAGGTTGGGACAAGGGTTGCGCCGCGCTGGAGCTTGCGCGCGCTTTGGACCTGACACTCGACGAGGTGGCCGTGTTCGGTGATTCCGATAACGATCTGCCCATGATCGACGCCGTTCCCAACTCCGTTGCAGTCGCCAATGCCAACGAGGCTGTCACGGCTGCCGCGCGCTGGCATATCGGCGCTGCGGCAGACGATGCGGTTGCCGGGGCTCTGCATCAGATTGCCGACTGCGCCGCGACGGGGGAGATGCCGCCGTTTATGCGTCAGATGGATGCGACGGGTTTTGACGTCACGAACGTCTAGGGAGAAAGCTATGAAGCTTCAGCAGCTCAGGTATGTCGTCAAAGTTGCCGAATGCGGCAGCATCACCGAGGCCTCGCGCCGGCTTTTTGTGTCGCAGCCTTCGATTACCGCGTCGATCCGCGATCTCGAAAACGAGATGGGTGTGCACATCTTTGAGCGCACCAACAAGGGTGTCATTGTGTCCGAGGAGGGCGAGACCTTCTTGGGCTACGCGCGCCAGGTGCTTGACCAGGCCGATCTGCTCGAAGGCAAGTACAAGGGCGCGTCCGAGCAGGTGCCGCACTTTAGTGTGAGCTGCCAGCATTATTCCTTTGCCGTCAACGCGTTTGTCGATGTGATCCGTGAGTTCGATGCCGCGCGCTACGACTTTACCCTGCGCGAGGAACAGACCCACGAGATTATCGAGGACGTCGCGCATATGAAAAGCGAACTGGGCATCCTGTACTTATCCGAGCATAACCGCGAGGTTATCGAGCGCATGCTCGCCGCCAACGAGCTCGTGTTCGAAGGGCTCTTCTGCGCCACGCCACACGTCTTTGTGTGTGCCGACCATCCGTTGGCTGACCGCTCCAGCGTGACGCTTGAGGACTTGGAAGACTACCCATTCCTGTCCTATGAGCAGGGCAGCTATAACTCGTTTTACTATTCCGAGGAACTGACCTCGACCTTTGAGCGTCGCAAGAATATCCGCGTGCGCGACCGTGCGACGTTGTTCAACCTGGCCATGGGTCTCAACGGTTACACGGTGTGTTCGGGCGTGATCAGCCACGAGCTCAACGGCCCCGGTATCATCTCGATTCCGCTCGAAGTAGACGAGTACATGGAGATCGGCATTATCACGCGCAAAAATACGACGCCCACGCGCTACGGGCAGGCCTATATCGAAGCGATTCGAGAACCGTGCCAAGGCTCTGCTTCTCTTGAAAAGTCAACTCTACGACCGCGCCA
>CABSBA010000024.1 GCA_902475825.1 uncultured Collinsella sp.
GTTTTGGTGCAGCGGTCGATCTGGCGGGCACCGTGGTTTTGTCCCACAAAGGTGGTGCACGCCTGGCTAAAGCTGTTGAGCAGGTTGTAGCACACGTACTCCAGGCTCATGGCGGCGCTCGATGCCGCCATGACCTCGGTGCCCAGGCTGTTGATGGCAGACTGGATGATGATGTTGGCGACGGCAAAGACGGCGCTTTGGATGCCGGCGGGCAGGCCGATTTTGACGATGCGCTTGAGGGCGACGGGGTCGATAGCCAAGTCGCGTAGGGTAACGCGGACGACGGAGTCGGTCTTGAGCAGGCGGATAAAGAGCGTGGCGGCGCTGACGGTGTAGGCGATGGCGGTGGCGATGGCGACGCCCGCGACACCCCAGTGGAGCACGGGGACAAAGATGAGGTCCAGGCCAATATTGAGGACGGTGGACACGGCAAGCGCCTGCAGCGGCATGCGGGTGATGCCGACGGAGCGGAAGATCGCGGCCTCAAAGTTGTAAAGCAAGATTGAGGGCATGCTGAGCAAAAAGACGCGTAGGTAGAGCGAAGCGAGCGGCATGGTTTCGGCGGGAACGTTGAGCGCGGCGAGCATGGGCTCGGCAAAGATCTCGCCCAGTGCGATGACGACAAAGCCCACGAGCGCCATTAAAATCGAGGTATGGACGGCGCGTTTGACCATGTTCTGATCGTTGCGGCCGATAGCGTTGGCGATGACCACGTTGGAGCCAAGCGACATGCCAATAAACAGGTTGAGCATAAGACTGGTAAGCGGAACATTGGAGCCGACCGCCGCCATGGCGAGGGTTCCCTGGTCGCCCGAGAAGTTACCGATGATGACCGTGGCGATGAGGTTCGACAGTTGCTCCAAGATGCTCGTGGCGGCCACAGGGAAGGCGAACAGGGGAACATTGCGCCACAGCGATCCGGTGGTCATGTCAATGTGCTTAGATACGGTGTCAGCCATACGCTCTCAATCTCTAACATGCTCTTTTGTGCTTATTTGCGCAGACGATGATACTCCTAATCGCCTAGTCATTGGGGACGTTCTTAAACGACTAGTCATTCAAGAACGTCCCCAATGACTAGGTGGGGAAGGCGTGCGACAATGGTGTTCGTTGTGTTGTTCGCGCTAAGGAGTTGCCATGTTGTTGTGTCCCGTTTGCCATGAGCCGTTGGCGGACAATGAGCGCGGTGCTGCATGCGCGGGCGGACACCGGTTTGACCGTGCGCGCGAGGGCTATCTATATCTACTGCGCTCGTCCAAGAGCGGCGACTCCATGGGCGATCCCAAGTCGCAGGCACGCAGCCGTCGTGACTTTTTGAACCGCGGTTACTACGCGCCGTTGTGCGATGCGATGGTCGAGCTGGTGCGCGAGCAGGTGTCTGGGCGTGCTGCGTCTACGAACGGCCCCATGACGCTGCTCGATATTTGCTGCGGCGAGGGCTACTACACCAGTGCCATGGGCGCGGTGCCGGGCGTGGATGCTTACGGTTTCGACTTGGGCAAAGAGATGGTGCGCCTTGCCGCCAAGCGCGGCGATGCGACCTACTTCGTGGCCAACATGAAGGACATCCCCGTGGCCGATGGCGCCTTCGATATGGTGACCGAGCTCTTCGCTCCCTTTAACGAGCGTGAGTTTGCCCGCGTGCTGGCGCCCGAGGGCTCGCTCTACACCGTGGTGCCGGGCGCCCGTCATCTGTTTGGGCTTAAAGAGGTGCTCTACGACACACCGTACCTTAACGATGAAAAGCTGCCGAAGACTACCGAGCTCGAGTTGGTCGGAACGCAGCGGGTATCTGCGAATATTACGCTCCAGACCCAGGCCGACATCGAGGCGGTGTTCCAGATGACGCCGTACTACTACCGCACACGCCCTGCCGACAAAGAGCGCCTGGCAAATTTGAACACGCTCCAGACCGATATCGACTTCATCATCGCCGAGTACCGCCACTGCTAACCTACCAAAAAGGGACAGGTTTATTTTGGCAGGTTTTATCTGGGCAAACGCAAAGGGCCGACCGCGGAGATGCGCGATCGGCCCTTTTTAGTTGCTTGGCTGCAGAGGTTATGAGAAGCGAGCGCTTACAGGCGGTCCTTGTTCTCGGCCTTAACGGCGTGTGCCTGCTGAACAAAGAACAGGTCGTACACCACGATGACAAAGGCGACGATATTGACGGCGCTGCCGCCGAGCGCGGGAAGCGTGAGCGCGGCCTGCGCAATCGTGGCGATTGCGGCAACGATGCCGAGCTTAAACGCAGCATCCACCTGCGAAGGCTTGTTGGCGCCCTTGATGCCCGCAACACCTGCGGCGAGATCGATGAGGCCCTTGGCGACCAGCACGACCGCGGCGAGCATGGCGTTCGACCCGTACGTGGAATCGAGGTTGCCACTGGCGATACCGACGCCGGCGATGACGAGGCTGGCGATGCCCAAAACAATGTAGACGAGGGCAAGGATTTTGAGAGTCTTACGAGCGGAGCTCATGGCTGGTCCTTTCGATACGAGTACGTCAACCTGGCGCACCCCATGTGCTGCACATATGGTGAAGCACATTGTAGTTCAACGGGGCGATGCATGCGTTTGAAAGCGTCTCTTGCCTGTACGGTCCAACCTTTCAAAAAGGAAAGCCAGCTGTAAGGCAAATCGATGGCAGCCCATGTGCGGCGCTGCGATGATGAGGTCGTAACAAGGAGCCGGTCTCAAGGAGGAGTCATGATGTACGGAACAGGGCAAGTGCGTGAGCCGCGGTCGTTGGGAAGGCGCATGGGCGATTCCGTGATCGCAGCCGTGTGCACGGGATTGATGGCGGTACTTTGCATTGCGATGCTGTGGGCCATGTCGCATGTGGGACAATAGCGGACGGTTGGGTGCCGACATAAACGGCGCTCACGTATTCGTTTTGCTTGTTAAGGAGTACCCATGGGCGTCGTCGATCCCTTTTCTGTTGCTCGGACCGCGGGGCTTGAGCTGACCGGGACGTCCGAGGGCCTCACGCTCACCGACGGCACGATGGAGCTGCGTGCCGATTTTACTCGCATGCTTCCACGGCTCAAGCAGGGCCGTCTGCAGCAAGAGCTGCTGGTAAAGGCTGCGCGCGCAAAAGGCATCGAGAGCCCATGGGCAATTGACGCCACGGCAGGCTTTGGCGAGGATTCGCTGCTGCTGGCTGCCGCGGGCTTTACCGTCGATTTGTATGAACAGGATTGCGTGATTGCGGCGCTCCTCAAGGATGCCTTGGATCGCGCGGCAGATGATCCGGCGCTTGCGGTTGCCGTGTTGCGTATGCGCTTACATGCGGGCGAGGACAGCATTGCTGGCCTCCGCCATACAGCTGAGCTGATCGGGCAGGGCGAGCTTGCCGCTCCCGACGTGGTGTATCTGGACCCCATGTTTCCCGAGCGCACCAAGAGCGCGGCGGTGAAAAAGAAGTTCCAACTCTTGCACCATCTGGAGCAGCCGTGCGCCGATGAGGAGACGCTGGTCGAAGCTGCGCTTGCGGCGCGCCCGCGCAAGGTCGTTATCAAGCGGCCGGTGAAGGGGCCGCTGCTTGCCGGCGTTAAGCCGAGCTATCAACTTGCGGGCAAGGCCGTTCGCTACGATGTGTTGGTGCCGCCGCGCCCGTAGCTTGCGTGCGATGGCTGGCGCTCCGTCAATGCCGTGCCGATGCGGCGCCTATTTCCAAGGGTGCGACGTCAAGTGCCAGCCGCCGCAGTATTCGCATTTGTAGCAGGCCAGCCCGCGGCGTCCGCGGTTTTCGCAGTCGGCCATAACTGCCTCGGCCTCGGCGCGCGTGTCGTAACGGTTTTTGCGCTCGCACGATTTGTAGCGCCAGGCTTCATCGCGCTCGGCGTCCAGGGCGTCGCGGCGCTCGTCCTCGCGTGCAAACAGGTCGCTCATATCGCCGCCGGTAGCAGCGCTCAAAAACTCGCTTTTGGCCTTTGACCAGGCGGCTCGCTTTTTGCTTCCCATCTGCTTCGCGCCCTTCTCCAAACGTTGGTATCATTGCTCAATCAAAGTGATACCAATAAACGTGAGGTCGCCGCGTGATGATCAGAAAAACCCTCGATACCGACATTCCCGCCGTCATGGCCATCTATGACGCGGCCCGCGCCTTTATGCGCGCACATGGCAACACGACGCAGTGGCCCGAGGGCACGCCTTCGGGCGAGCAGCTGGCTGCCGATATCGCCGCCGGTGGCAGCTATGTGTGCGAGGAAGACGGACGCGTGGTGGCGACGTTTGCCTTTCTGCCGGGGCCGGACAGTTCCTACGATGTGATCGAGGGCGGCCAGTGGCGCAGCGACGCCCCGTATGCTGTGCTGCACCGTGTGGCGTCCGATGGCACCGCGCACGGTATCGCGGCTGCGATGTTTGCCTTTGCCAAGGAACGCGCCGATCACCTGCGCATCGACACGCATCAGGACAACCTGCCCATGCAGGGAGCCATCGCCAAGGCCGGGTTTAAGCGCGCCGGTATCGTATATGTGTCGGACGGTACGCCGCGCGTCGCGTTTGATTGGCTGCGCGAGGCATAAAGGCCGAGCCACATACCAGCGTTTTACCAAAAATGGCCCCGAGTGGGGCCATTTTTGGTAAAACGCGTTGTTGTGGGGCTCGCGTTGTTATCGCCCCAGATGAGCCCAGGCAGACAAAAAGGGGAGGTGCCGGCTTTCGCAAGGCGCGAACCTACGAAAATCGCCGCGCGGCAACGCGGGGCGATGAGCTCGGTCGGGGGATAGGGCTCGCTTCGCCCGCCGGCCCGTACATTGTATCATCCAGTGTGGAACGAGGATGCCCGTTGCCGCGTGCGATGGGCTTGCAATAAGAGGAGAGCCATGTCGAAGCAAGCGGTCGTTGGAATCTTGGCGCATGTCGATGCCGGCAAGACCACGCTGGCCGAGGCCATGTTGTTCAACGCGGGTCGCATTCGCAAGCGCGGCCGCGTGGACGATGGCGATTCGCATCTGGACACGAACGCGATCGAGCGTGAGCGTGGCATTACGATCTTCTCGTCGCAGGCCGTGCTCGACCATGGCGATACCCACGTCATGCTCGTGGATGCACCGGGGCATGTCGATTTTTCGGCCGAGGCGGAGCGCACATTGCGCGCGCTGGACTACGCGATTTTAGTTGTGGGCGCCAACGACGGCGTGCAGGGGCACACCGAAACCCTGTGGCGCCTGCTTGCGCGCTATGACATCCCGACGTTCATCTATATCAATAAAATCGATTTGGAGAATCCCGGCCGCGATGTTTTGCTGGCACAACTTGGGCAACGTTTCTCCGAGGGCTGCTTGGATGCCAGCGAACTGCTGGCGGGCGGGGCCGTTCAGGAGGACGCTGCCGCGTTAGACGAAGAAGCGCTCGAGGAGTTTCTTGAGGCGGGCGAGCTTTCTGTCGCAACGCTGTCGCGCATGGTTGCCGAGCGCAAACTCTTTCCCTGCTTTGCCGGGTCGGCGCTCAAGGACCAAGGCGTGGACGAGCTGCTAGATGGCATATGCGCGCTGATGCGCGAACAGGCATGGCGCCCGGAGTTTGCCGCGCGCGTCTATCGTGTCAGCCGCGGGGATCGCGGCGAGCGCTTGGCTTGGGTTAAAGTGACCGGCGGCACGCTGCATGCCAAGCAGATGATTGACGGACGTTCCGGCGCCGAGGCATGGGAGCAGAAGGTCGATCAGGTACGCATCTATAACGGCGAAAAGTATGAGCTTGCTCAAGAAGTTGCTGCTGGCGGTATTTGTGCTGTGACGGGTCTTGCGCATGTTCGCCCAGGGGACGCCCTGGGCGCGGAGCCCGCGGGCGATGCGCCCGTCATTGCGCCGGTCCTCACCTATACGGTGCTTCCGGGCGAACACGATGTCCATGCGGTGTTCAAAGCGTTGACTGAGCTGGCGGACGAAGATCCCATGCTCGGCGTAAGCTGGAATACGCATCTAGAGCAGATTCATTTGCAGTTGATGGGCGCTGTGCAACTCGAGGTCGTGCAGCGGGTGTTGGCCGATCGTTTTGGCCTTTCGGTTGCGTTTGAGTCTGGCGGCATTCTCTATAAGGAGACTATTTCGCAGCCGGTCGAGGGCGTGGGCCACTTTGAGCCGCTGCGCCACTATGCCGAGGTGCATCTGCGCCTGGAGCCGTTGGCAGCGGGTTCGGGCGTGCAGTTTGGCACCGTGACCTCGACCGACGAGCTCGATCTTAACTGGCAGCGTTTGGCGCTCACCAACGCCATGGAGCGCGACCACCTGGGCGTGCTGACTGGCTCGCCCATCACCGATGTGCGCATTACACTCACGGGCGGCCGCGCGCATGCCAAGCACACCGAGGGCGGTGATTTTCGCCAGGCCACGTACCGCGCGATTCGCCAGGGGCTCATGCAGGCGCGTGAGGCCGGCGCGGCGGTGCTGTTGGAGCCGTGGTATCGCTTTGAGCTCGAGGTGCCGGGGGAGTGCGTGGGCCGGGCGCTCTCGGATGTCACGCGCATGGGTGCCGAGTACGAGCCGCCGACGATGGCGGGGGACCGGGCGAAGATTGTGGGTCGCGTGCCGGCATCCGAGGTGCAGGATTATGCGCTGGAGGTGGCTGCCTACACGAGTGGTCGCGGGCATCTGTACCTGGAGTTCGCCGGCTATGCGGCTTGCCATGATGCCGAGCACGTAATCGAGACGGCCGCCTATGAGCCCGAGGCCGATCTGCCCAACACGCCCGACTCGGTCTTTTGCTCTCACGGCGCCGGTTACACGGTCAAATGGTACGACGTACCCGCCGCGGCACACGTAAAGGTCGATCCCGCCACCTTCCGCCCCTGGCGTGCAGCAGACGCGGAGTTTTTCGGCCACATGTGACAAAGGGGCAGTTCCTTTTGTTCCATGCTATTGGTATAACTCGGTATAAGTTGGTATAACTATTACCAGGGTTTGCCAATCCGAGGAGTCCGACATGAATCCAAATCCCTTTAAGCCCACTGCCGGCAAGCGGCCTCCGATACTCATCGGTCGCGAGTCGGTCATCGAAGATTTTGAGGAAGGGCTCGATAACGGCGCCGGAGCGCCGGGCAGGCTCATGCTCATTACGGGAAACCGCGGCTGCGGCAAGACAGTTCTCCTGCGGGAGCTGCAACGTCTGGCCAGCGAGCGCGGATGGGCGGTTGTCTCCGATTCCGCTTCGCTTGGCTTATGCGACCGCTTGGCCGACGCGCTTCGCTCGAATAAACCCGTTGTAACGTCAATGGAGTTCGGTCCGTCGTTTGGGCGGATGTCAGTCGAGGCGGCGCGAGCAAAGGGCGAGACGTTGCGAGGGCTGGTCAACGAGCGCCTCAAGAAGCTCGGTCCAGGCAAGGGCATACTGTTTGCGATTGACGAGGCTCAATCTGCGTCTATCGAGGAGCTGGCGGCTCTTGCCGTTCTCTATCAGCAGGTGCTCGGAGACCAGGATGCCACGGGCTTGTCCGATAGCGACCAGCGCGGCCTTGCGCTTGTTTTTGCCGGCTTACCCAGTATGGTTGACGATCTGCTCGAAGAGCCGAGCGTGACGTTTTTGCGGCGTGCCCAGCAGCGTACGCTGGGGGCGATATCTTTGCCCAAGGTGCGCGATTCGTATATCCAGACGGTCAAAGACGCTGGTCTTTACGTTGACGCGGAGACGGCGGACCTTGCGGCACGCAAAAGCATGGGGCATCCCTATATGGTTCAGCTGGTGGGCTATTACATGTGGCGGTCTGCTGTCCGGCGCAACTCGCGAGTCATTGAAAGGCGCGATGTCGAGGCTGGCTACGCCGATGCCGTCTCCGAGTTCTATGAAGCGGTCGACGCTCCCTTGTATTACGGGTTGCGCAGTCCGCAGCGCCTCTTTATCGAGGCCATGGCGGCTGACGAGGGCAAACCGACTCGCATGGCGGATATCATTGAGCGTTGCGATCGCACCCAAAGCTGGGCGAGCAAATATCGCGCAAGCCTGATTCGCGAGCGCGTCATCGAGGCTGCCGGATACGGCCTCGTCCGGTTTACCGTGCCTATGCTGGGCGAGTACATCCGCGATCGAGTTTTATGGCATGAGTAGGGTGATAAAGGTGACGGAACAGAAGATGAGCCCGCAGGCTATCGAGGTGCGTGGCGCGCGCGTGCACAACCTCAAAGACATCGATATCGATATTCCACTGGGAAGGCTTGTGGGCATTGCCGGCGTGTCGGGCTCGGGCAAGAGTTCGCTGGCGCTGGGGGTTCTTTATGCCGAGGGCTCGCGTCGCTATCTTGAGGCGCTCAGCACCTATACCCGCCGTCGTCTGACGCAGGCCGAGCACGCCCAGGTGGACGAGGTGCTGCACGTGCCGGCGGCGCTCGCATTGCATCAGCGCCCCAGCGTGCCAGGCGTGCGTTCCACCTTTGGCACCATGACCGAGCTTAACAATAGCCTGCGTCTGCTCTTTAGCCGCTGCGCCCATCACGTGTGCCCGCACTGCGGGGCGCGTGTGGAGCCGAGCCTTAACGTGGCCGCAGGCCTGTCGCTCACGTGTCCGACATGCGGCCGCGAGTTCTACGCGCCGAGTGCCGAGGACCTTGCCTTTAACAGCGGCGGCGCGTGTCCCATCTGCAGCGGCACCGGTGTCATGCGCGAGGTGGACGAGGCGAGCCTGGTGCCCGACGAGTCAAAGACTATCAACGAGGGTGCGGTGCTTCCTTGGGGCACACTCATGTGGGATCTGATGAAGCAGGTGGCAGGCGAGATGGGTGTGCGTACCGACGTGCCGTTTAACCAGCTCACGCCTCAAGAGCGCGATATCGTGTTCCACGGCCCGGCGGTTAAGAAGCACATTCTCTACGTTCCCAAAAACGGCGAGGGCGCTACGCCGCTCGACTTCACCTATTACAACGCCGTCTATACCGTTGAGAATGCGCTCGCCAAGGTTAAGGACGACAAGGGGCTTAAGCGCGTGGCTCGCTTTTTGCGCGAGGGGCCATGCCGTGACTGCGGCGGCACGCGTCTTTCCGAGGCCGCACGCCAGCCCCAGGTACGCGGTATCAATCTGGCGCAGGCCGCGGCCATGACGCTGGGCGAGGCGATTGAGTGGGTGCGCGGGGTGCCTACGTCCTTGCCAGCCGAGATGCAGCCCATGGCAGTGGATATCTGCGATTCGTTTTTGGGCACGGCCCGTCGCCTGGTCGACCTGGGTCTCGATTACCTTTCACTCGACCGCGCCGGCGCCACGCTCTCCACGGGCGAGCGTCAGCGCGTGCAGCTCGCTCGCGTGGTGCGCAACCGATCGACGGGCGTGCTTTATGTGCTGGATGAGCCCTCGATTGGCTTGCATCCGGCAAATGTTGACGGCCTGGTAGGCGTGATGCGCGATTTGGTGGATGACGGCAACACCGTGGTTGTTGTCGACCACGATACGCGCGTACTGGCGGAAGCCGACTATCTCGTCGAGATGGGCCCCGTTGCCGGAGCAGGCGGCGGTAATGTGATTGCCGCTGGCACGGTGGACGAGGTCGAACAATCGCAGGGCAGCCGCATCGCCCCGTTTTTGCGCGCAGAGTCCAAGCGCATGCGTCCGCAGGTGACTGACGACGAGATGTTCGACCAGGGCCACATCCGCATGGCAACCGATGCCATCCATACCGTCAAGCCGCTCGAAGTCGATATTCCGCGCGGTCGCCTTGTCGCAGTGACGGGCGTTTCGGGTTCGGGCAAGACAACGTTGGTGCTCGAGACGCTCATCCCAGCGCTTAAGGCGCAGGCGGCCGGCGAGCGCCTGCCGGGGCACGTGCGTTGGGTCGACGCCGAAGGTATCGGCCGCGCAAATCTGATTGACGCTACGCCCATCGGCGCTAACGTGCGCTCGACGGTGGCGACTTATGCCGACATCCATGATGAGCTGCGCCGCGCTTTCGCCCGTACGCCCGAGGCCAAGGCAGCCGGCTACAAGGCGGGTGCCTTTAGCTACAACACTGGCGCCTTGCGCTGCCCTACGTGCGATGGCACGGGCTCGATATCGCTCGACGTGCAGTTTTTGCCCGATGTCGAGATCGTCTGCCCGGCATGTCGCGGCTCACGTTATGCAGACGCGGCTTCGCATATCCATCGCGAGGGCAAAGATGGGAGCTTGCTGACGTTGCCACAGCTCATGGACATGAGTGTGGACGAGGCTCTCGATGCCACGGTGGGACTCAAGAAAGTTCAGGCGCGCTTGCAGATCTTGCACGACCTGGGCTTGGGCTATCTCACGCTCGGTGAGCCCACGCCGGCGCTTTCGGGCGGCGAGGCGCAGCGTCTAAAGCTTGCGAGCGAGATGGGCCGCGTGCAGGACGATGCCGTATTCGTGTTCGACGAGCCCACGATTGGCCTGCATCCGCTCGATATTCAGGTGTTGCTGAGTGTGTTTGACGGCCTCGTTGCCAAGGGCGCCACGGTTATCGTGATCGAACACGATCTCGATCTTATCCGTAACGCCGATTACGTGATCGATATGGGCCCGGGCGGCGGCGACGCCGGCGGGCAAATCGTCTGCGCCGGTACGCCGGGCGACATCGCGGTCTGCTCCAAGAGCATCACCGGCCGCTACCTATAGACAATGAGGCAAGGGGACAGCCCCTTTGCCTCATTGATGCTTATTTCACGCATTGAGCCGCGAGATAGTCGCGGAAGAATGGCAATTCAAATGCGACGAGCCCTCGTCCTCGTTCCCCGATGATGCCGGCATCTATCATGCGGCGTCGGTAGCGGGAGACCTGCTGCGGCGAACGCTTAAGGCGTTCGACAAGGTCAGCGGTGGTGGACTCTTCTTCGTCATCGAGCATGGCGATGAGGAATCGCTTGTCCTCTGCAGTGAGTTCCCGATAGGTTGCCGCAAGGATTCGGTCGTCCATCTCGTCGCGCGCGATTTTGATTCCCAGGTCAAAGTCGCGTGACGAGATTTCCTTCGAATCGCTTGTGAGATCCCAGGCACGGTAGCCTACGAGTTGCAATAGGAAGGGAAAACCAGAGATCGAGCGAACGGCTCTATCGATTCCCTCAGCATCTGCCAGGCGATCGTTTTCCTGGATTGTGCGAATCAAGGCCTCGCGTACGTCATAGTCGGCAATGCGACCCAGATGATATTGTTGGGCGCGGCGAAGGAACGAGACCGTCTTGTGGTTCAGCAACGTCGAGACGTTGTTGGGAAGTCCCGCCATGAGCAGGGCGACGCGTTTCCCATCGGTCACAAAGTGCTGATACGTCGCTGCAAGCTGAATCATCTCGTCGAGTGTCGGGTCCACCTCGTCAACCGTGACGAGCAGACCGGTGCCCGCCTCGTTGAGCTGGTCGATGATGTCGCTCATGCGATAACGCCAGGTTGAGGCATCGTGAACGCGATTGACCTCGATGCTGCCGAGCGGTGCAATTCCGAGGCCGGTGACTTCGAAGTGGGTGGACGAGTCGATGAGATGGGCTGCGGCACGTTTCGTCCCGAGCTCGATTTCCTCAAGCATTCCCGGGAGCGCGGTCGTCTTTACGGCTATCCAGCCGTGGGATTCCGCCCTTGTCGCGAGCGACGACATGAGAGCGGTTTTACCGGTTCCACGCGCGCCTGAGAAGATCGAGGTCAATTCTGGGCGCCTGCGCTGGCTCAAGAAGGCACGGTCCAAATCCCGAATAATCTGTTGTCTGCCAGCGAGATGGGCAGGAACCTCGCCAAAGCTAGGGGTAAACGGGTTTTCGAGGTATTCCACAATGCCCTCCTTTAGCGTCTCGGGTTAATTTCATTTTATTCTAGTTAATCTCAATTAAAAACGATTAATTTCATTTCAAAGCAAAAGGTTGGCGTCGTGCGTTATCGAATAGCTTACGTTGGAGCCCGAAAATGGGTTCAACCCATTCGCGAAATTTGCACGCCCTATTGTGAGTGGGCTCTCAGATGAGCTGAAGCTGCCATCGTGCGGCTGATAGGGGCAATCATGAAAAACAGAATCTATGGGTATGCTCGAGTTTCGTCAGCAGATCAGAACCTGGATCGCCAACTGGATGCGCTGGAGCGGTTTCCGGTCCAAACGAATTTGATCTATGCTGACAAAGCGAGTGGAAAGGACTTCAGGCGTCCTCAGTACCAGCGTCTTCTTCGTCGTCTGCGCGAAGGGGACGTTCTGGTGATTAAGAGTATCGATCGATTGGGTCGCGACTACCGTGAAGTTCTCGATGAATGGCGTCGCCTAACGACGGACAAACGCGTTGCCATCGTGGTGCTCGATATGCCATTGCTTGATACACGCGAACAACCCAATGGAATTACGGGGACTTTTATTGCCGATCTAGTGCTTCAGATTTTGAGCTACGTGGCTCAGGTGGAGCGCGAAAACATAAAGCAGCGCCAGGCGGAGGGTATCGCGTCGGCGCGTCTGCGGGGTGTGAGATTTGGGAGACCGACGCTCGAACGTCCGGATAGCTACCGCGATGTCATCAAATCATTCGAAGGAGGTGAAGTTACGAGGCGAGAGGCCGCAATGCTCCTGAACGTCAGCGCATCGACGTTCGATCGTTGGAGACGGGCGGATACGAACTGATATGACCGTTCGCCGTCTGTCCGTCCTCTTTAACTAGACATTTTGACGAGGGGAGTTTATTGCACGGAGTCCACTCCTTCCCTCGATGTTTATCCAGTTCACGCCCTGGAACCAAATAGTGCCACCGCGTTGCCAATTCGTCTGCATTTTGACGAGGGGGCTAGATATCGTGTTTTGTATTTAAAGGAGGACAAGATGAAAAGGCATTATGGGATGGCTGCGGCGATCTCGCTATTTGCGACGGTGCTCTGTGGGACAC
>CABSBA010000025.1 GCA_902475825.1 uncultured Collinsella sp.
TGGTTGATAATACAGAATGTTTCATCGTTTCTGCCGCGGGACGCCTTCTGCCCTTTAAGGCTGAATTTAGCGAGAGAGGTCTTTGTATGTCGAGTCCGACACAAGAGAAGCTAACTCTGATGCGCTATATAGAGTTGCTCGAGGAAGATGACCTTGTTGTTTCCAGACCGAGCGCTTCGTGCGACCAGCGCATTGAGTTTGCGACTGATGACTCGCGCCAGGTGCGTCCGGGAACGTTGTTTGTCTGCAAAGGCCGTGCGTTTAAGCGCGAGTACCTGCTTTCGGCAATCGCCGATGGCGCCGTGGCATACGTTTCCGAGGTCGATTACGATGTTGATCTTCCCGCGGTGATTGTGAGCGATATTCGTCGCACGCTCGCCGTGGTGGCAGATGCCTTTTATGGGCACCCGTCGGGTAAGGTGAAGGTCTGCGCCTTTACAGGCACCAAGGGCAAGTCGACCTGCAGCTTTTATCTGCGCGGCATCCTCGCCAACGAGGCCAAGCTTACGGGCTGTCATCGACCCGCTCTTAATACGGGCATTGAGTTCGACGACGGCATCGAGACGGGCCCTTCCAAGCTGACGACCCCCGAATCCTTCCTGCTGCAGTCTCGCATCGCACATGCTGCGGAGGCGGGTGCCCCGTGGCTGGTTATGGAGGCATCGAGTCAGGGCCTCAAATACGAGCGTACGGGCAAGATTGACTTTGAAGTCGGCGCCTTTACCAATATCGGCGAGGATCACATTTCGCCGATTGAGCATCCGACGCTCGAGGATTACTTTGCCAGCAAGCTCAAAATCTTCTTGCAGAGCCGTTTTGCCGTGGTCAATCTCGATATGGATAAGGTCGATCGCGTGCTCGAGGCGGCATCTCGTTGCGAACGTACGGTGACGTTCTCCCTGACCGACGAGCGTGCCGACGTGCTTGCGCTGGCGATTCGCAATGGCGACTGCGGCGTGGTGGCAACGGTGCGCACGCCCCGCTTTACGCGCGACATTGTGATTCCCACGCCGGTTAAGTTCAATGTGTCCAACGCGCTTGCCGCTATTGCCTGCGCCGAGGCCCTGGGCATTTCCGAAGAGGGTATCGTCCATGGCTTTGAGGGCGTCTTCGTTCCCGGTCGTATGGAGCTCTATCCGTCCGTATCGGGCAAAATCCTGGGCATCGTCGATTTTGCACATAACGGCATGAGCCTCGAGACACTCCTGCGCGACTTGCGCGAGAACTATCCCGAGCGCGAGCTGGCGGTTGTATTTGGCGCTACGGGCGGTAAGGGTGTCGATCGACGCACCACGATGGGCATCGCCGCTGGCAAGTATGCCGACCGAATCGTGATTACCGAGGATGACCCCGGCCCCGAGGATGTCGAGGACATCTGCGCCGAGATCGCGCGCAACGTTCAAGCGCAGGGAAATGATAACTGGCAAATCGTGACTGATCGCGTTGCCGCTATCGAGACTGCCGTGCGCGAAACTGTCCGTCCTGCCGTGGTCATCGTGACCGGTAAGGGCGAGGAAGAGTGTATGCTGCGCAAGAACGGACCCGAGCCTTGTGAGCGCGACGGTTCGATTCTCAAGCGCACCCTTGCGGCGTACGACGCCTAGACCAGCCCCTTCTATGTAAACGGAGTGACCATGTCCCACAACATCCTGCCGACCGTTGCCGAGCTTTCGGGCGAGATGCGCGAGCGCCTTGCCAAGGTCAAGTATGTCTTTACCGATCTGGACGCCACGATGCTCGCCCCCGGCTCGTGCGTGCTGCGCGATAACGACGGCAATCCCTCGACCAAGCTCGTCGAGGCGGTTGTCGCGCTCGCCCGTGCCGGCATCCAGGTGGTCCCCACCTCGGGTCGCAACCGCACCATGATCCACGAGGACGCCCGCGTGCTCGGCCTCAACTCCTACATCGGCGAGATGGGCGGCCTGGTCATGTACGACCTCAAGGCCAACGACTGGGAGTACCTGACGGGCGACATGCCCTACGACCCCGCCTGCGGTCTCACGCCGCACCAGGTGATCGAGCAGACCGGCGTGTGCGAGAAGATCCTTGCCCGCTGGCCGCACAAGATCGAATACCACAACGACATGTCGACCGGCTACAAGTACCGTGAGGTCACCGTCGGCATGCGCGGCGATGTGCCCGACGATGAGGTCCAGGCCATCCTGGACGAGGCCGGCTGCGGTCTGGTCTGGGCTTGCAACGGCCATCTGACTCACCTGTCCAAGCCGACGACGCTCGAGCTTAATCGCGTCGAGGACGGCCGCGCCTTCAACATCAATCCGGCGGGTCTCAACAAAGGCGTTGCCATTGCGCGCTTCTGCGAGCACCTGGGGATCGAGCGCGAGGAGACGCTTGCACTCGGCGACTCCGAGTCCGACTTCTACATGGCCGACCATGTTGGCATGTTCTGCCTGGTCGAGAACGGCCTGACGAGCGCCGGTGCCCCGGAGTTCTTGGACGCCTGCGACAATGCCTATATTACGCGCGGCAAGATTGTCGACGGTTGGGTGGCAACGGCCGAGCTGTTGGTCGCGGCCCGTTCGTAGCGCGACGCATCACGCATGGTCGCATTTTTCGAGAGAGAATCTGGTGAGGTAATGTCCGATATCGATAATCTGGCCGGGGACACGCGTCCGATCGGCGTGTTCGACTCGGGCTTGGGCGGCTTGACGGTCGCGCGAGCGATCGCAACGGCGCTTCCGCACGAGTCCGTCTACTATTTCGGTGACACTAAGCGCTGCCCTTATGGCACCCGCACCGAGGACGAGGTTCGCTCGTTTGCGCTGCAGGCGGGCCGCTGGCTATCGAGGCACGACGTTAAGATCATGGTCATCGCCTGCAACACGGCGACCGCCGCGGCCTTGCGTTTGGCTCAGCAAGTGCTTGACGTTCCCGTGATCGGCGTGATCGCTCCGGGCGCACGTGCTGCCATCAACAGCACGCGTACGCGTCGCGTCGGCGTGCTGGCCACCAACCTCACCATTCGCTCGGGCGCCTACACGCGCGCCATCCAGGACTTGGATGCTGGTGTCGATGTGTATGGCTGCCCGGCTTCGAGCTTTGTCGAGGTCGTCGAGCACGAGCTCGCCTCGGGCGCGCATCTGCAGGAGCAGTGGCTCGAGAACGAGGATATTTTTGATACGCCAGCCGTTCGCGCGCTGGTTGGCGCCACAGTCGAGCCGCTGCACGATCGTGGCATCGATACCGTGGTACTCGGCTGCACGCATTTCCCGCTGCTGGTGGGTCCCATCCGCCATGCGCTGGGTCCCGGAGTGCGCGTGGTGAGCTCCGCCGAGGAGACCACGCGTGAGCTGACCGATATCCTCACGCGCCGTGAGCAGCTGGCGGGCGATACCGCCGAGCCGCAGCATCGCTTTGCCACCACGTCTGACAACATTGCCGAGTTTGCGGTGGCGGGTAGCTTTATCTTTGGCCAGCCGCTCAAAAGCATCGAGCATGTCGATATCGACGAACTCGGTTAGGCTCGCAATGTCGCCGGAGGCTTCGCCACATCTTTTGCCGAAAGGATAGTTCCATGGAATACATGCAGGTCAACCGCGCCAACGGCCGCGCCGCCAACGAGCTGCGCCCCGTTAAGCTCACCCGCGGCGTCATGAAGCACGCCCACGGCTCGTGCCTGGCGGAGTTCGGCGACACGCGCGTACTGTGCGCCGCCACCATCGAGGAGGGTGTGCCGGGTTGGCGCAAGGGCGCCAAGGCCGGCTGGGTAACGGTGGAATATGCGATGCTGCCGGCCTCGACCGGTAAACGCTGCAAGCGCGAGCATGCCAACCGCAAGGGCCGCTCCATGGAGATCGAGCGGCTTATCGGCCGCAGTCTGCGTACCGTCGTCAACATGAAGGCGCTCGGCGAGTACACCGTTACCGTCGACTGCGATGTGATTCAGGCCGATGGCGGCACACGTACGGCGAGCATTACCGGCGCCTGGGTGGCGCTGCACGACGCCCTTGCCATGTGGGTCGAGGCGGGCAAGCTCGAGCGCATCCCGCTCACGGGCCAGGTTGCCGCGATTTCTATGGGTGTCGTCGACGGCAACACCCTGCTCGACCTCGATTATTCCGAGGACAGCCACGCCGAGGTCGACATGAACCTCGTCGCTACCGACACCGGCGAGATGATCGAGCTCCAGGGCACCGGCGAGCAGGCGCCCTTCGACCGTAAGCGTCTCAACGCCCTGCTCGACCTGGGCGACAAGGGCATCGCCGAGCTCATCGAGCTTCAGCGCCAGGCCCTCGCCTAACCTGCCAAAAAGGGACAGGTTTATTTTGGCAGGTTTTATCTGCGAAAACGTCAAAGTATAAGACTGCCGTTGATTGAGAGGGGAGAGAGGCCGAGGTCCTCGTCGTCCTCAACACGGCATTGCTATAGAGACAAGGAGGCCAGCTATGGCACTTGAGAAGATTGACATCGACACCCTCGACCCGGCGGCGACCATCGTCGTGGCAACGGGCAACGCCCATAAGCTCATCGAGATCGAGGCCATTTTGGGCAAGGTTATGCCCGAGGTTCGCTTTGTGGCGCTCGGCCAGCTGGGCGATTTTGAGGACCCCGAGGAAAACGGCACGACGTTTTTGGAGAACGCCATCATCAAGGCGCAGGCTGCCGTCGAAGAGACGGGGCTCATGGCCATTGCCGACGATTCGGGCCTGGTCGTCGACGCGCTGGACGGTGAACCCGGTGTGTATAGCGCGCGCTATGCGGGCGTTCACGGCGACGATGCCGCCAACAACGCCAAGCTGCTCGTGAATCTGGAGGGCGTGGCCGACGAGGACCGCACTGCGCGCTTTATGAGCGTCGTCGCGCTCATCGACACGGACGGTTTGGTCACCTATGGTGAGGGCGCCTGCGAGGGCGTTATCGCACACGAGGGCCGCGGCGATCACGGCTTTGGCTACGACCCGCTGTTCCTGCCGGTCGACACGCCGGGCAAGACCATGGCCGAGCTGACGGCGGACGAGAAGAACGCCATCAGCCATCGATTCCATGCGCTCGAGCACCTATCCGCCAAACTGACGGGCGAGGAGTAGGCCGTGCGTGCGGTGGTGCAGCGCGTGCTCAACGCCGGCGTGACGGTCGACGGCGAGTGCGTGGGCAAAATTGGGCGCGGCTACCTGGTGCTGCTGGGTGTGGGCCATGGCGACACACGCGCCGAAGCCGACAAGCTGTGGGGCAAGCTCCGCGGGCTGCGTATCAACGAGGACGAGAACGGCAAGACCAACTTGGCACTGGCCGATGTCGACGGCGAGGTGCTCGTAGTGTCACAGTTCACGCTGTTTGCCGATTGCCGCCACGGCCGCCGTCCGTCGTTTACGGATGCCGGCGCGCCCGATGTCGCCAACGAGCTCTACGAGTACTTCCTGACGCTTGTGCGCGAGGACGTCGAGCACGTAGCGCATGGCATTTTCGGCGCCGACATGAAGGTCGACCTCGTCAACGACGGTCCATTCACCATCGTTCTGGACACAGACAATCTGTAAGTAGTCAATTTGGGACGGGGCTTATTTAGCTACTTGCGCGGGGTTGTAACAGGGTGCTATAGTATTAGAGTTTTGTCTATCTTAGGGGTATTATCCCCTTTTTGAATTGCACCTTCTGGAGGCCCTGTTCATGGAAGAGATGGAAGTCAATCACGTCGACGACATCCACGAGAAGCTGACCGATATGGTGGGCGATCGCGTTAAGGTGAAGGCCAACATGGGCCGCACCCGCGTCGTCGAGCGCATGGGCACCATCAAGAGCGTCCATCCGGCAGTCTTTATCGTCGAGGTCGACGAGCGCCGTGGCCGCAAGTCGCGTCAGTCCTACCAGTATATTGATGTTCTCACCGGCCAGGTCGAGCTGTTCGACCCCGAGAGCGGCGAGCACATTTTTACCCCGCTCGGCAATCAGCTCGAGGAGCACTAGCGGTGACCGATTGGTCCCTGACCCTTTCCGCGCCGGCAAAGATCAACCTCTATCTGGGGGTTCATACCGAGCGTGACGACCGCGGCTACCATAAGGTCGATTCCCTGATGGCAGCCGTCGGTCTTGTCGATACCGTGACGGTTACGCCGGCACAGGCGCTGATCGTCCAGACGATTCCGGCATCCGACTTTCCCATGCAAAAGAATACGGCGTATCGTGCTGCGCTCGCTATGGCCGAGCATTATGGTCGCGAAGCCAATGTCTGCATCACGATCGAGAAGCGCATCCCGTTGTGTGCCGGCCTGGGCGGTCCTTCGACGGATGCCGCGGCGGTCATTGTCGCCTTGGCAGAGAGTTGGGGTATCGACCGTGCCGACCCCGCGCTGGACAACATTGCGCGCGGCATTGGCGCCGACGTTCCCTTCTTTTTGCATGCCAGCCCTGCATTTTACGTGGGTGGGGGAGACGTGCTGGCAACCGAGTACCCCGCACTACCCGCGACACCCGTCGTGCTGGTCAAGCCGCGCGAGGCAAGCGTTTCAACAATTGAAGCCTATCGACATTTTGACGAGACCCCAGCGCCTGCGGACAAGCCCGGAGCGATCGCATCTGCCCTTCGCTCGGGAGACGCAGAGGCGGCCTACGCGCTCGTCCACAACAACCTGGGTGTCATATCCGCGCAGATGGAGCCGCAGATCCAGGCGGTTCTCGACTGGCTGCGCGCACAGGAGGGAACCGTTGCCGTGGACGTGTGCGGTTCGGGTGCCTGCTCTTTTGCCATCTGCGATACCGCCGCTACGGCAGTCCATCTTGCGGTGGTCGCCCAGCAAAACGGCTGGTGGTCTTGTGCAACGGAGCTCATCCCCAACACGGTTTGCATCGACGCGCCAAAGAAATAAAAATTTCTCTAGCACGCGGCGAAAATCTTTGTTACTATAGTCGAGCTAACGGGTTGTGGCTCAGTTTGGTAGAGCACTGCGTTCGGGACGCAGGGGTCGCTGGTTCAAATCCAGTCAACCCGACCAGAGCATGAGGAGGGACCGCTTCTTGCGGTCCCTTTTTTTAGCTATTGTTGTGATACCGTGATACCCGCGGTATACTCATTCGAGCTTGTCTCGCTGTATTGTGGAGGTCTACATGTTTGGACTGAGGGCTCCTGAGCTCATCATTATTCTCGTCGTTGTCCTGATTATCTTCGGGCCTAAGAACCTGCCGAAGCTCGGCAAGTCCCTCGGCTCTACCGTCAAGAATATCCGCGAGGGTATGGAGGGCGACGATAAGGCCGAGACCAAGCAGGCCGAGGAGGTCGTGGTCGAGCAGTCCGAGGAGGACAAAGAGATCGCTGAGCTCGAGGCCAAGCTCGCTGCTGCCAAGAAGAAGCAGGCAGAGGACAGCGACGCGGACGCAGAGTAGTCCCATCCCTTTGGGGTGAGCACCTGACCGGCTTGCCCGCAGGCTAGCCGGTCTTTTTCGTTTTGTTGACAGTTGATTGTTTGATCAGAGTTGGGGAGATATCCGTATGGACGCAAGCCAGATCGTACTGACCGCTGAGGGCCGCCAGAAGCTCGTCGAGGAGCTCGCTTGGCGTGAGGGCGATTACGCCAAGGAGATCGTCGAGGACATCAAGGAAGCCCGCGCGTTCGGCGACCTTTCGGAGAACTCCGAGTACGATGCCGCCAAGGACAAGCAGGCCCAGAACGCCGCTCGTATCGCCGAGATCCAGGCTATCCTCGCCAACGCTCAGGTTGCTGCCACCACGGGCGATCTGACCGTCTCCATCGGCTCCACCGTTTCCCTGATCGATCCCAACGGTGAGGTCATGGAAGTCACGCTTGTCGGTACCACCGAGACCAACTCGCTCGAGCACAAGATCTCCAACGAGTCTCCGGTCGGTCACGCCATCATCGGTCACGGCGAGGGCGACTCCGTCGAGGTCGTTACGCCTTCCGGCAAGACTCGCGTCTACACCATCGCCAAGATCGCACGCTAGACCACGGTCCCGCGTAAAGGTATGTTTTCGCTCCCTGGGACCGAATCCTGGGGAGCGTTTTAGTTTGAGGAGCTAACTTATGGCAGAGAACCAGAACGCCGCAGATCAGGCATCGACGCTCAACGACGAGCGCGCCACCCGCCTGGCCAAGCGCGCCGCCCTGTTCGAGGCGGGCCAGAACCCCTATCCCGAGCACTCTGAGCTTGAGGACTACGTCGCCGATATCGAGGCTAAGTACGCCGAGCTTGCCGATGGCGAGGACACCGAGGACGTCGTGAAGATCGCCGGCCGTGTGGTCGCCAAGCGCGGTCAGGGCAAGATCATGTTCATCGTCGTCCGCGACGCGACTGGCGAGATTCAGCTGTTCTGCCGTATTAACGACATGGACGAGGCGGCTTGGAGCACGCTTAAGGCCCTCGATCTTGGCGATATCCTGGGCGTGACCGGCGTGGTCGTGCGCACCCAGCGCGGCCAGCTTTCCGTTGCCCCTAAGAGCGCGACCCTGCTTGCCAAGGCCGTTCGTCCGCTGCCCGAGAAGTTCCACGGTCTTTCCGACAAGGAGACCCGCTATCGCCAGCGCTATGTCGACCTGATCGCCAACGACGACGTTCGCGAGACCTTCCGTAAGCGTTCGCAGATTCTCTCTACCTTCCGTCGCTTTATGGAGTTCGACGGCTACATGGAGGTCGAGACCCCCATCCTGCAGACCATCCAGGGCGGCGCTACTGCCAAGCCGTTCATCACTCACTTCAATGCGCTCGATCAGGAGTGCTACCTGCGTATTGCCACCGAGCTGCACCTCAAGCGCTGCATTGTCGGTGGTTTTGAGCGCGTGTTCGAGATCGGCCGCATCTTCCGTAACGAGGGCATGGACCTTACCCACAACCCCGAGTTCACCACGATGGAGGCCTACCGTGCCTTCTCCGACCTCGAGGGCATGAAGGCGCTCGCCCAGGGTGTCATTAAGGCGGCTAACAAGGCCATCGGCAATCCTGAGGTCATCGAGTACCAGGGCCAGACCATTGACCTGTCCGGTGAGTGGGCAAGCCGTCCCATGACCGACATCGTCTCGGACGTGCTCGGCAAGCAGGTCACCATCGACACGCCGGTCGAGGAGCTTGCCGCCGCTGCACGCGAGAAGGGCCTGGAGATTAAGCCCGAGTGGACTGCTGGCAAAATCATCGCCGAGATTTACGATGAGCTGGGCGAGGACACCATCGTCAACCCGACCTTCGTGTGCGATTACCCCATCGAGGTCAGCCCGCTCGCCAAGCGTTTTGAGGACGATCCGCGTCTAACCCACCGCTTTGAGCTGGTTATCGCCGGCCACGAGTACGCCAACGCATTCTCCGAGCTCAACGACCCGGTCGACCAGGCTGAGCGCTTTGCCGCCCAGATGGCCGAGAAGGCCGGCGGCGACGACGAGGCCATGGAGTACGACGAGGACTACGTGCGCGCCCTCGAGTACGGTATGCCTCCCGCGGGCGGCATCGGTATCGGTATCGATCGCGTGGTCATGTTGCTCACCAACCAGGCTTCCATTCGCGACGTCCTGCTGTTCCCGCACATGAAGCCCGAGAAGGGTTTCCAGTCCGGTGCCGCTGCCGCCAAGGCTGCCGAGGCCGGCAACGCCGCAAGCCCGTTCGTCAAGTCGCTTAAGCCCACGCTCGATTACTCCAAGATCGCCGTTGAGCCGCTGTTTGAGGAGTTCGTCGACTTCGATACCTTCTCCAAGAGCGATTTCCGCGCTGTGAAGGTCAAGGCATGCGAGGCCGTCAAGAAGTCCAAGAAGCTGCTGAACTTTACGCTCGACGACGGTACCGGTACCGACCGCACCATCCTCTCCGGTATTCATGCTTATTACGAGCCCGAGGACCTGGTCGGCAAGACCTTGCTCGCCATCACCAACCTGCCTCCGCGCAAGATGATGGGTATTCCCAGCTGCGGCATGCTGATCAGCGCTGTCCACGAGGAGGAGGGCGAGGAGCGCCTCAACCTGATCCAGCTCGACGCCTCCATCCCCGCCGGCGCAAAGATGTACTAATTAGTTACGCGGTTCTACGAACCGCGTAACGGCTCGACGCTGCGCGGGCCGCATTTGGACAATCTGACGTTCAACTTCAAGGGCGCGACCAGAAGGTCAGCGCCCTTTCGTTTCACGTCACCTTGTCTCAAATGCGACCCGCTCGCTGGCGTTGCCAAAACATCGATGTAGTCATTGGGGACGTGGTTCGCATGACAGCCGTCTCTTTTATGTTTCCTTTAGCCGTCGCTGCCTAGGATGGGAGTTAGTCGGCAGGAAGGGAGCGTCTATATGGACGACGCGAGCGAGCGTGCAATCGAAGAGGACATGCTCGATCAGTTCAATTACTTTGATGATGAGGACGAGGAGCTGATCGACCGTCGCGAGCCAGCGCCGCTTGATTCCTTTGATCTGGTCGATGAAGAGGCTGATGAGGTTGAGGGCGAATCGACGGAACCCCCACAGCCTTCGCGCCATGATTCGTTGCTCTCAAGAGTTCCCCTGCACCACGGTGTTCGTGCCGGCGCGCTCCATATGAAAACTGACTGGCGCCAGATCGTGACGGCAGGCGATGAACTTGCCGTCGATGCGCCGCTCACCGATAAATCATCCATCATCTGCCGCACCGGCATGCTTATGCTGGCAAGCGGAACAGGTGCCTGGCGCGTGCGCGATACCATGAATCGTGTTGCTGCCGTGCTCGGCGTCACGATTCACGTCGATCTGAGTCTCCTGTCGTTTGAGTGCACCTGCATCGAAAATGGCCACTGCTTTAACGAGGTCGTCAGCCTACCTACAACGGGGGTCAATACTCATCGCATTTGGATGATGGAGAGCTTCCTAAAGGAAATCGAGATTTACGGGCGCCGGTTTACCGTGCACGAGTACCACGAGATGCTCAAGACCGTTGAGAGCTCAAAGCCCGATTACGCTCCCTGGCAACAGGGCCTTGCGGCAGCCTGTGCTTGCGGCGCCTTCGTCTTTTTGCTCGGCGGCGGCCCTATCGAGATGGCCTGTGCATTTGTGGGTGCTGGTGTCGGCAATTTTGCCCGCGCCCATATTCTCAAGCAGGGTCTTGGCCAGTTTAGCGCGCTGACGACTGGCGTCGCGCTCGCTTGCGTTTCGTATCTGCTGGCATTGCTCGGCCTTAGCCAGGTCATTCCAGGGGCAATGTTGCACCAAGAAGGCTATATCGGCGCCATGCTCTTTGTGATTCCCGGATTTCCCCTCATCACGGCAGGCCTCGACATCGCTAAGCTCGACATGCGAAGCGGTATCGAGCGTCTTTCGTATGCTGTGTCGATTATTGTGATGGCGACCCTCGTAGGTTGGATGGTTGCCGAGTGTGTGGGACTGGCGCCGGATGACTTCGCCCCGCTTGGTCTCTCACCGTTGGCTCTTACGCTCTTGCGCATACTGATGAGCTTTGTCGGAGTATTTGGCTTCTCGGTTATGTTCAACAGCCCAGTAAAGATGGCCGCGGCGGCAGGGCTCATCGGCGCCGTGTCCAATACCTTGCGCCTTACGCTCGTCGATGCGCCGACGCTGTTTCCCTTCCTGGGCCTGAGCGTAGGTATGCCTCCCGAGGCAGCAGCGTTTATCGGCGCGCTGGTATCGGGGCTGCTCGCGAGCTTAGCCGAAATCAAGCTTACCTACCCACGCATCGCCCTCACGGTGCCATCAATTGTCATTATGGTGCCTGGCTTGTATCTGTATCGCTCGATGTATTACATGTGCACCTTCGACACGGTCAATATGCTCGGCTGGTTTGTGCGTGCAGTGCTCATCGTGGCGTTTTTGCCCGTTGGTCTGGGTGTGGCACGTACGCTCACCGACCCTCGCTGGCGCCACACCAGCTAATTTGTCGTTGGGGACGTCCCAACGGATCAACTGCGCCTCACATCTCCATAAACTCAACGCTTACGAAGCGCGCGCCGTTCGTGTTAGGGTAGTTCCACCACATAAGTAGTCGCAGACGCGCGTATCACGGGCGGGCGAGATGAAGTCCCAACAGCTCCATCTCGCCCGCCCGTTTTTGTTGCGTGGTGCCGCGGCGTAACACAGAAAGGACCATGCCCTTTATGCCTATCAACAAACGAGAGAGCCTGCTGTTCACCTTTATCATGTGCTTTTGCATGGTGCTCTGGATGAGCATCTACAACGTTGCCCTGCAGCATGGGGCCATCAACGGCGAGGTTGTTGCCGCCGCGTGGCTCGGCTTCCCCGTTGCCTACGTTTTTGCCATGTGCTGCGACTGGTTTGTTGCCAGCCCCCTTGCCAAGGGTTTCGCCTTTAAATTCCTGGTCACGCCGGGTAAGAGCTCACCGCTTGCCATGACGCTCGCCGTCAGCTCCTGCATGGTCGTTCCCATGGTCATCATCATGTCGCTCTACGGCGCGTGCGAAGGCCTGTTCCACATGCCCGGCGGCCCGCTTGCCAATTTGCAGGCGCTGCCGATGATGTGGCTTGTCAACATTCCGCGCAACTTTATCATGGCCCTGCCCTGGAACCTGCTGGTGGCTGGTCCGGTTGCTCGCTTTGTCTTCCGCCGCGCCTTCCCCATGGGAACCGTCTTTGAAGAGCAGCATATGGAGCTCGTGCGCATGCCGGGCGCTCCCGTTGCCGATGCCGTCAATGACGTTGCCGAGAGCATGGATGCCGAGCCTGCCTGCTAGGCAACAGCCTCTAACCTGGAGCGTCCGCCGCACCCGGCGATTCCTTTTTTGTAGACGTTGTCGTATGGCTGCGCGTGGAAAAGGCTCCAACGGTTAACATATACTCCATATGGGTAAAGAGACCAAAGCGCCGCCACGAGTGGCGCTTT
>CABSBA010000026.1 GCA_902475825.1 uncultured Collinsella sp.
AGTTACGCGGTTTTACCAAACCGCGTAACCAGCCGACGCTGCAAGCCCGCCAGAGCGGCAATCTGACGTTCAATCGTCGGGCATGACCAGAAGGTCAATGCCCTCCTCTTTCACGTCACCTTGCTCGCTTAGGGGCGTTTTCGCTGACTTATGCTCAACCTGCAACGTAATTCAGCCCCATGCAAAAAAGGCCGAAACCCCATCCAGGGCTTCGGCCTTCGCTTTCCCGCTGCAGGCGTAACGCAACTTATCGATTCTCGATGCTGCCGATGTTTTTGAGCTCGATGGAGATGAGGCCGTTGGGCTCATTGACGAACTCAATGTACTCGGAATTCGAACCCATCTCGGCCGGGAAGCTGATCTCGATGCCCGTATCGGTACGAATCTTGTGATTGCGCACGGCCGCGCGCTCGACCTGCTTGCGCTCCACGGGAACGCGCTCGGGAACCTTCTCCTCGGTCAGTGCCGCGCGCACACTCTCTTTGATGACCGGCTCGTCCTCAAAGACCTCATCGACGATATCCCAAGGCGGCAGCTCCTCGTCATCCTCGACCTTCTCGGCAACGGCAGCCTTAACCTTAGCGAGCGCTACGGCCGTGTTGGCGCCGTGCTCCTCCGCGACTTCCTCGACCACGCGCGTCACGGTGTCGATGACCTCCTTACCCGATACGCCCGTGTCGCACTGAAGCAGGCCATCGGGGATAAGCATACGGTCCTCGCCGGCAATCTTGCGCTTCTTGTCCACATAACCGATCTCCATGGTGCTCGCACGCACGATGGCATAGCTCGGCACCTTTTGCGAGGGGTTCGGCAGAATGGCGTAGTGGCGCGCGATGTCGTTGCGCACCTCCCCCTCCTCGCGACCCACTTCGTGCATAAAAGCCTGCTTGGAGCCCAGCAGCATCACGGCAAACCAGCGGGCATCCTCATCGTCGTCAAAATCGGCCACGAGCACGTCGGTGGACTCGGCTTTCTCGGCTTTGGTGAGCTCGGAGGAGATAAACTCCGCAATCTGCTGCGACAGGTCCACGAACTCGCGCTCGCCAAAGAAATAGCCCTTGAGCTCACCACCAAACGCAGAGTTCTCGGCAAACGTGGCGCGTTTGTTGTCGGCCGAGGTACGAGCGCGCCGCAGGTGCGTGGTTACGAAATTACGCACGGTGCGGCTCTCGATATCGAGCTCGCGTTGACTCATGACGTTGACGGCAGAGTCAAAGTCCAGGATATGCAGAATCGCGTGATTGATTTTCATATACGGCATTCCGTTCTAGATCGATTTCGGCACGAACCAGTATAGCGGTCGATCCCACCCCAGGCGCATCGAAGATTGGTGCATCGGGGACAGGTTACTTTGCACCAATAGCTAGCGCAGGAGCTCGGACTGCCAAGCCTCGAGCTGTTCTGCCAAGCTCTTGCCGGCAGCGGGCATGTCGATCTGGGGACGTTTGGGCAGAAGTGCACACTTAAGAATCGCAACGATAGTCTGCGAGACAAAGCGTCGCGTATCCTTGTCAAAGCCTTGCGCAGCCTGGAGCATCACGGGCAGGCTCTCGCGCAGATTCCCAGCGATATCTGCAAACCGCTCAGCACCCGTAGCCTCAAACACGGAGAACAACGCATCTACAAAACGCTCGCGCTCGCTAGGTGACACTGCAAGCAGCATCTCGCGAATGGAGCCATCAACGTATCGAGCACCGGCGGACAGGCGCTCACAGTACACGAAGTCGCGACCATCAACCACCCAGCTAAAGGGATTGTGCTGCAGCAGGCTGAACTCGGTGCTCTCAACGATGGCATAGTCCTCCTGTGTCTCGAACATCATGCCAAAGATTGACGACCGAGGTAGCGTCTTGTCGATTCGACCGGATAGGTCGGCGAAGGCGTTGCCGCTCAGAAACTCCTCGACGAAGCCCGGACCATCATGGGAATACGCCCGTTCGATTCGCTCACGGGCGACATCGGAGCACATCGCCGCACCGTACACCGCAAGGTTTCCACCCTTGGAATGACCTCCGCACAAAAGCGGCCCGTCAATCGCATCCGCCGCCTCGTCCACATAACGCGCCGCGGATTCCTGGGCCGGCACAGGACACCGGAACGCCATGTTGAAGTCCTCTTTCCAGCCCACAATCGTGCTGTCGGTCCCCCGGAAGGAGAGATAACTAAACCCCGCCGGAAACCGGAACGCCATGGCTGCAAACTGCTCCGTCATCGCAACATCGTTCACGGCGCGATAGCCGCAAATGTGCACACCGCGGTATCTGGGATTTGCTGCCACCGCCTCCAGCAGGGCGCGGCTACCCTCCGGGTTCCACAGGTCGCCAATCATGGACTTGTAACACTCGGCGCGCAGCAGCTCGCGCACATCAAGCCCCTGCCAGCCCTCAAGCTCTGGCATGTCCTGCGGCAGGCGCAAATACGACAACCAGGCAAAGACCAGACTGTCCACCGCGCAGAACGGCCGCTCCTCAAACGGATCAAACGCCGTCTGGGCATAGGTCAAAAAAATAGGCGAATCCGACATGGCCCTCCCATCAACTATGGCGCATCGGGATGGAGTATTGGGATCAGGTTACTTTGCACCAAAAAGGCGCCCGGGCCGTGTGGACCCGGACGCCTTCATTGTAGCTTTTCGCTCTAGCGAGCTTGATTTAGCAGGAGAAGTCGACGCTGTCGATGATGTCCTTAAGGGCCTTTGCAGAGACGGTGAGCTCATGCTGCTCGTCATCGTTCAGCGGCACGGGGACGCGACAGACAACGCCGTCGCGGCCAACGACGGTCGGCATGGAGATGGCCAGATCGGACAGGCCGTACTCGCCCACCATGAGTGAGGAGACAGGCAGAACGGTCTGCTCATCGCGCATGACGGCAGTGCAGATGCGCTTGACGGCCATAGCGACACCGTAGTAGGTGGCGTGCTTCTTCTCGATGATGGTGTAGGCGGAGTTCTTGACGTCCTCGGCGATGCGCTTCTCGGCGGCCTCATGCTCCAGGTGGCCGTGAAGCTCGCAGAAGGTGTTCAGCGGCACGCCGGCAACCTGAGCGCTGGACCAAGCGACGAACTCGGAGTCGCCGTGCTCACCCATGACATAGGCCTGAACGTCACGCGGGTCAACCTCGACGTGGGCACCAAGCATCTGCTGCAGACGGCCGGTGTCGAGCACGGTACCGGAGCCGATGACATGGCCCTCGGGCAGGCCGGACATCTTGATGGCGGCGTATGTCAGAACGTCGACCGGGTTGGAGACGATGAGCAGAATGCCGTCGAAGCCAGACTTCTTAATCTCGGGAATAATGGACTTAAAGATGCTGACGTTCTTATTGACCAGGTCCAGGCGGGTCTCACCGGGCTTCTGGGCAGCACCAGCGGTGACGACGATCATGGCGGCGTCGGCGACATCGGAGTAATCGCCGGCGTAGATCTTCATCGGCTCGGCAAACGTCATGCCGTGCGCGATATCCAGGGCCTCACCCTCGGCGCGGTTCTTGTCCACGTCGATGAGGACCATCTCGGAGAACAGACCGCTCTGCATCAACGCGAACGCCGACGACGAACCGACGAAACCGCAGCCGACAATAGCGACCTTCTTCTCGTTAACCATTAGAAACTCCCATCTCTCTCCACAAACAAGCCGCCCGGGAACGACCCGAGCGGCTTGCCGTAATCCCAATACATCCAATCGGGACTTTGATTATGCTCCTATTCGCAGCCAAATATCGACCGTTTACCGAAATTATTTGCAGGATTCGTAAAATAACTGCACGAAATCGGTTTCGAACTATTGACGAGTCGAAATAGCCTTCTAATACAGGCCCGCCTCGCGAATGGCCTCGACAGCCAAAGCGATCTGATCGGGCGGCAGGACCAGCGCCATGCGCACGTGCCCCTCGCCCGAAGGGCCAAAGCTCGCGCCCGGCGTCACCACAACGCCGGCCTTCTCCATGAGCTCCTCGCAAAACGCCATGGAATCGGTGCGACCACCGGGAAGCTTGGCCCACACAAACATAGAACCATGCGCGTTGGGACGCTCCCAGCCCAGGTCCTCAAGACCGTCACACAGGGCATCGCGACGCTCCTGGTACTTCAGACGCTGCGCCTCGACCTCATCGCGCGGGCCATTAAGGCACGCGATGGCGGCCTTCTGGATCGGGAAGAACATGCCAAAGTCGATCTGGCTGCGCAGCTTGGCAAAGGCCGAGACCACATCCTCGCGACCGACCAAAAAGCCGATGCGGGCACCGGTGACGTTAAACGACTTGGAAAGCGAGAAGAACTCCACGCCCACCTCGAGCGCACCGGGATACTGCAAGAAGCTGCCGCCGGGCTCGCCGTCAAACACAATGTCGGAGTACGCGTTGTCATGAACGATCAACAGATCGTGCTCGCGAGCAAAGGCGATAATCTCCTCGTAGACCTCGGGCGTGCCCACCGAGCCGACCGGGTTCGCGGGCAGCGACACGATCATATACTTGGCACGATCGGCAACCTCGGGATCGATGCCCGCCACATAGGGCAGGTAATTATGCTCGGCGACCAACGGATAGTACTCGAGCTTGGCATCGGCGATCTTGGCACCCGCCTCAAAGACCGGGTAGCACGGATCGGGAACCAGAATGGTGTCACCCGGATCGAGCAGGGCCAGGCCCAAATGGCCCACGCCCTCCTGCGTGCCGTTGCACGACTGCACCATGGACGGCGTAATGCCCGAAACGCCAAAGCGGCGCTCATAGTAATCGCACACGGCTTGCTTGAGTTCGGGCAGGTCGCGCAGGGCGTACTTCCACATCTCGGGATCCTGGGCTGCATGCGTGAGCGCCTCGACCACGTGGTCGTACGGCTTAAAGTCGGGCGTGCCCACGCTCATGTTGTAAATGGTCTTACCCTGAGCCTTCAGCGCGAGAAGTTTGTTGTTGAGCGAGGCGAAGACCTCCGCGCCAAAGTGGTCGAGACGCTGCGATGCCTGCATGGTGCCACCTTTCGATATAAAAAACGCAGCGCCCCGACAAGAGCGCCGCGCGATACGGGCCATCAGATTGCAAAAGTGTAACGCTTACAAACCCCGTATTGGTTCAATTTAGCCAACCTTAGTCAATTGGATTGAGCGCGTCGATCTGCGCAAGCCACAAACGCGAACTGGCGTCACTCGGCATACGCCAATCGCCGCGCGGGCTGAGCGTCACCGAGCCCACCTTGGGACCATCGGGCAGGCAGCTGCGCTTAAACTGCTGGGCAAAGAAGCGACGATAGAACGTACGCAGCCACGTGTGGACGGTCTTGGCGTCGTAGACACCCTCGAAACTCTTGAGCGCCATGCGGTAGATCTTGCCCGGCTCAAAGCCAAAACGCAGCAGGTAGTAGAGGAAGTAGTCGTGCAACTCGTACGGGCCCACCAAATCCTCGGTCTTCTGTGCAATCTCGCCATCGCCCGTGGGCGGCAGAAGCTCGGGGGACACCGGCGTATCGAGGATATCGAGCAAGACCTCGGCAATGCGCCCGCCAAAGACATCGGCGGCATAGCGCACCAAGTGACGCACGAGCGTCTTGGGCACGCTCGCGTTGACGGCATACATGCTCATGTGGTCGCCGTTATAGGTAGCCCAACCGAGTGCCAGCTCCGACAAGTCGCCCGTGCCGATGACAAAACCGCCAGTCTGGTTGGCCAGATCCATCAGAATCTGCGTACGCTCGCGGGCCTGGCTGTTCTCGTAGGTCACGTCCTGCACGGTCGGATCGTGCTCTATGTCCTTGAAGTGCTGTTCCACAGCCGCGTGGATCGAAACCTCGCGGAAGCTCACACCCAGGTCGTGAGCGAGCGACTCGGCGTTCGACTTGGTACGATGCGTCGTGCCAAAGCCGGGCATGGACACGGCCGTGATACCGGTGCGCGGCAGCCCCAGTGCATCGAAGGCGCGAACTGTCACGAGCAGTGCCAGCGTGGAGTCCAGGCCGCCCGAAAGACCGATGACTGCAGCCTTGGTACCCGTATGGGCAAGGCGGGTCTTGAGGCCGGCGGTCTGCAGGTCGAGGATGGTCTCGCAACGCTCGGCCAGGTCGCCATGGTCGGCCGGCACAAAGGGCGCACGGGGGAAGACACGGTCGATGCTGAGTGCATCGTGCAGGACGGGAGCCTCGGAGAGCGTGCCCTCAAAAGAGAACTCAACGGTCGTAGCCTCCGGCGCATCGTCCGCGCGCGTCCACGTCGTCGAGCGACGGCGCTCGGCAACCAGGCGGTCAAGGTCAACGTCGGCGACGGCCATATCGCAGGTAAGCAGTTTGGTGGCGGCGAGCTTGGAGCCGTTTTCGTAGACGAGGTTCTCGCCCGCAAAGACCATGTCGGTCGTGGACTCGCCCTCGCTCGCATCTGCATAGGCATAGGCACAGTACAGGCGCGCGCTCTGGTTGGATATGAGGCTGCGTCGGTAATCTGCCTTGCCGATAATCTCGTCCGAGGCCGACGGATTGAGAATCACCGTCGCACCGGCAAGCGCCATCTCGGTCGAAGGGGGCGCCGGCACCCACAGGTCCTCACAGACCTCAACGCCCAGCACCATGTCCTCGGCACCTTCATCACAGCAGCGGTAGACAAGCCCCGAACCCAGCGGAACCGGACCCTGACCGGCAAACTCGACCCACACAGGATCTGCGGGCGTCGGAGCAAACCAGCGGCGCTCGTAGAACTCGCCATAGTTGGGCAGATACTTCTTGGCCGTAAGACCCAAAAGCTCGCCCGCGCAGCACACGGCGGCGCAGTTGTAGATATTCTCGGCAACTGCAACGGGAAGACCGATGGTAAAGACAATCGGCAGCTCGCGGGTTTCATCGAGAATATGTGCCAGTGCGGTCTCGCAGGCATGCAGCAATGTACGGTTATGGAACAGATCAGCCGCGGTATAGCCGGTCAGGTTAAGCTCGGGCAGCACCAGCGCGCGGACGCCGCGCTCGGTAGCCTCGCGAACAGCCGCCAGCGCAACCTCGGCATTGCCCTCGACATCGGCCACGCGAATCCGCGGCGACGCCGCCGCCACACGCAAAAAGCCATCAGACTGAGAAAGGTGAAGATTCATAAGAATGCTCCCGTGCGTAGACGCCATTCACAACAATTAGCAAGCCCTATTGTAGTTCAACCGCCGGGTGTAACCGCATCCCACCAACTTGGTGAGCAATTGATGAGTTGATGATATCTGTTAAATGTCACGTACGATTCACATCTGGTGGGTACCCTGATGGCTACATGAAACGAAGCAGATTTACACCGGGAGGGCCCCGTATGACAACCAAGTACACCGACGCGCCGCGCACACGCGTCATGACACCAGCCGCGCTCAACAACGGCGTTCACGAAAACCATTCCATCGGACAGACCATGGCCATCGCGCCCAAAAAGGGCCTGTTCGATGACATTTCCATTCCCCAGATCATCGCCGGCGCCGCAGCCGCCGCCACGAGCGTCGCGCTTGCTTCCAAGATTGGTATTGCCGGTTCAGTAATTGGCGCCGCCGTGAGCTCGGTCATCACCGTTGTGTCCTCGCAGGTCTACCGCCACTTTATCTCTGCCAGCGCCAAAGCCCTCAAAGGTACGCACGCCGACGTCGACTACCCCGCCGGCGCCTATGAGCCCGTTGAGTTTGATGCCGAGGAGCACCTGGGCGGCGCCGCGACTACGCAGGAGATGCGCCAGATTGCGGGGCGCGCGACCACGGCGCGCGTCGCTCCCAACAGCCTGCGCGCCAAGGCGGCGGCAGAGCGCAGCCAGACGCAAAAGAAGGTCATCATCTTCTCAATCGCCATCGCCATCGTCGCGGTCATCGCCTGCACCGGTGCCATCCTTATCACCACCGCCGGTGAGGGTCTGGGCGAGCGTCCCGAGCCAATCCTTTCATCGCACACGACCGAGCACGACGCGGATAACACCGGTCAATCGCAAAACCAGCAGGACGACTCGCAGGGCACCTCCGCATCCACCGACTCGTCCTCGAACACCCCTGATCAGTCGCAGAACGCTGATTCCTCTGCGAACAGCGGCGGCACGCAATCCGGCACGACCGACTCAAGCCAAACGACTGACGGCTCTCAGCCGAGCACGGGTGACCAGACGAGCGGCAATACATCGGGCACGAGTTCCACCGACAATAACAACACCGACAGCTCGAGCGGAACCGCGTCCGACACGGCATCTGACAGCTCGAGCCAAGGCACGGCATCGGGCAACTAAGCACGTTTGCCCCTCATAGATAACCGACCTGTATAACGGGCGCGAACCGGCAACGGTCGCGTCCGTTTGCCTTGGGCGACGAGATGGCAAGCCCCACGCGATGGTAAGATGCTTTGGTGTGTAAAGAGGAGATTTGCCATGAGCAAGACAATAGTTAAGCCCACGCTATCGCTGGGCAACCACATCTATCTGTATCGTCTGCTGCGCGACGCGATTGGGTGCGGCAAGCAAACGTTTATGACGCAGGTCGAGGAGGCACTCGCTGCTGGTGACATGGTCGCTTATGACCTGGGCTTTGAGTCCACGCGCGAGCTGCTCGAGGAGCTCGACGACTGCATTAGACTGACCGTCTTTAAGGGCGGTCGCCTGTATGCCACCGTCATCGCCAACGATACCTGGGATGCCGCCCTTGCCAAGGGCGAGGACAAGCCCAAGGCAGCCAAGGGAGCCAAGCAGTCCTACAAAAAGAAAAAGCGCGGCGAGAAGGACCTCAAGGCCGTGCGCCCCAAGCACGTTAAGCGTCCCGAGCCCGAAGCCATGGTTGAAGCCGCGCCGGAACCCGAGCCCGAGGCAGAGATCGAAGTCGCTATTGAGGTAACAGCAGAAGCCGAAACCGAAATCGCCGCCACGACCGATCCCAAAGTCATATCCGAGCAGGAAGCCACTGCGGAGCTCGACGAGGCTCCCAAGTCGACAACCGAAGAAGCCGCTGACCAGCCTGAGACGTCTGCGTTCCAAAACAGCGATGTCTTTGGCGACGACTTTGGCGACGAGGCTGAGGACGATCAGTCCGACGAGCCCGCCGATCAAGACGCTACCGAGTCGACGCCGGGACCCGAGACGCCGCAGCCTGCCATCTCGCTTACGGTCGTCTATGACCCCGAGAACGCCAACGCCGGCATCACCACCATGGCATCCACGCCCATCGAAGCAAAGTCGAGCGTCGAGAATGAGAACGCGACGCAGGTTGAGGTTGAAGCCGCAGTTGCAGACGCGCCCGTCACCGTGAAGCCCGCAGATTCCGAGGTCAAGCCGGAAGTAACGCCGGAGCCCGCACCCGTCATCGAATCCGTGCCCGCCGCTGCTTGCGACCAAATTCCCGCACCGGCACCGGCTCCGGTCCCCGCTGCAGTACCGGCCCCCACACCTGCAGCGCCCGCCATCCCCGAGGACTTCCCCGTCGATTTCGCAACCGAAGTCTTCTGCCCCGGCCCGCTTCTGCACCAGCTGTCGACCTATCTCCCCTACGGCGCCGACACGCTCGGCATCGTCGGCGAGTACTACTGGATCGCCCGCGAACGCAGCACCATCGAGGCCGCGCGAAACCGCGCAAGCTTCCCCCTGCGCTACACGCAGGCCGGCGAGCGCCGCGAAGTCACCGTGCGTATCCGCCGCAACACCACCGGCGGCCTCGGAGCCGCCTGGACCATCGATAAAGTCGAGCCTTCTACCAAGTAGCAAAAAGGGACGATAACCCTCAAGGTTATCGTCCCTTTCTCGTTAGGTCACCCGAGCTCGACTAGTCACGCGTCAGCTTGCGGTGAATACGATGCGGCTGGGCTGCGTCCTCGCCCAGGCGCTCGATGCGGTTGGCCTGATAGGCCTCGAAGTTGCCCTCGAACCAATACCAGTTGCCCGGATTCTCGTCGGTGCCCTCCCACGCGAGGATGTGCGTGGCGACGCGGTCCAGGAACATACGGTCGTGGCTAATGACCACCGAGCAGCCCGGGAACTCGAGCAGCGCCGCTTCGAGCGAGGACAGCGTCTCGACATCGAGGTCGTTCGTGGGCTCGTCGAGGAGCAGCAGGTTGCCGCCCTGCTTGAGCGTGAGCGCCAGGTTCAGACGGTTGCGCTCGCCACCGGAGAGTACGCCAGCGCGCTTCTGCTGGTCCTGGCCCTTAAAGCCAAAACTCGCCACATAAGCGCGGCTCGGAACCTCAGTCTCGCCGACCATCATGTGGTCCAGGCCGTCCGAGACGACCTCCCACAGGTTCTTATCGGGGTCGATGCCGGAACGGTTCTGGTCGACGTAAGAGATCTTGACAGTCTCGCCCACCTCGAGCTCGCCCGAAGTCAGCGGCTCCAGGCCCACAATCGTCTTGAACAGCGTGGTCTTGCCCACACCGTTGGGGCCGATGACGCCCACGATGCCGTTGCGCGGCAGGGTGAACGAAAGGTCATCGATGAGCACGCGACCGTCGAATTCCTTGTGCAGATGATGAGCCTCGAGCACCTTGTTGCCCAGACGCGGGCCCACAGGGATGCGGATGTCGGTCCAGTCGAGCTTCTGGCTTGCGCGGGCCTCGGCCTCCATCTCCTCGTAGCGAGCCAGACGGGCCTTGTTCTTGGCCTGACGGGCCTTGGGCGAGCTGCGCACCCACTCGAGCTCGGCCTCCATGCGCTTGGCGAGTTTGGCGTCACGGTTGCCCTGAGCCTCGATACGGGCGGCCTTGGTCTCCAGATACGTGGAGTAGTTGCCCTTGTAGGGATAAAGGTGACCGCGGTCGACCTCGCAGATCCACTCGGCAACGTTATCCAAGAAGTAGCGGTCGTGCGTAACGGCCAGCACTGCACCCTGGTAGTTGTGCAGGAAATGCTCGAGCCACAGGATCGACTCGGCGTCCAGGTGGTTCGTGGGCTCGTCGAGCAACAGCAGGTCGGGAGCCTCGAGCAGCAGCTTGCACAGGGCCACGCGACGGCGCTCGCCGCCAGAGAGCACGTTGACCGGCATGTCGGAATCGGGCAGCTGCAGAGCGTCCATGGCCTGGCCGAGTTTGGAATCGATATCCCAGCCGTCGGCGGCATCAATCTCGTCCTGGAGCTTGCCCATCTCAGCCATGAGGGCGTCCATGTCACAGTCCGGGTCGCACATCTCCTCGCCGATCTTATTGAAGCGATCGACCTTGGCAATCATGTCGCCAAACGCCATGCGCACGTTCTCGATGACGGTCTTGTCATCGTCGAGCGGCGGCTCCTGCTGCAGGATACCCACGGTGTAGCCGGGAGTGAGCCTAGCATCGCCGTTGGAGACCTCCTCGATACCGGCCATGATCTTGAGCAGGGTCGACTTGCCCATACCGTTGGGGCCCACGACGCCGATCTTGGCACCGGGGTAGAAGCTCAGGGTCACGTCGTCAAGGATTACCTTGTCGCCATGGGCCTTGCGAGCCTGATACATCTGGTAGATAAACTCCGCCATTTGTCTGTTTTATCCTTTCTACCTGCTGTTTCCATATTCTTGTTTCGCTTTAGTGGAAACGAAATGAGGAAACCGGCTCTGAAGCTTAACGAAAAAGGGGCATGGTTGCCCACACCCCCTAATACTACCTGGGAAAAGTCCCCCGGAACACACTATGAACTGCGTACGCTAGTTTTCCGCAACCTTAACGAGCGGCTCGCTGCGATTTACGCCACAGCAGATACGAGTAGACGTAGACGGCTCCAACCGAACCAAACGCCAGCACCGCAATCACCGCGGCGACGACTTCACTCGAAAGCACGCTACCCGCCACGCCCATCACAATCAGGCCAAAGCCCAGCACCATAAAGCAGGCACCGCCAAAGCGCTGCGTACGGCGCCAGTTCTCGGGATCGGCAAGCGCCCAAGGCGTCTTGATACCGAGCGTATAGTTCTGCTTCACACGCGGCAAGTAGTTGCCTACGCCGATGAACAGCAAACCGACAACACCGGAAATCAGCACGTTAACCGAACCGACCGCCGGCACCACGCCCCAGACCGTAAGCTCTCCCAGCCAGCTTATAGCGCACATGAACAAGGTGAAGGCGATTACGAAGCCCTGATAGAACTTGCCCGAGGTTCGATATGCCTCACCTTTGGGATCGATGCGCGGCACCACGCAGAACATTGCGAGAAGCACCAGAGGCAGCACGCCGAGCGCGGAGGCCATCCAGCTGGGACCCCAACCGTCGACGGCGCCGTTCGCGCCCCAGTGCGTGGGAATCTGCCCAGGCAAGCTCGGCATCACCATGAGGTGCGCTACGACATTGGCGACGCACAGAGCGATCAGCGCAATCCACACACGCCGCGATACCCCCGTGGCGTGAATGCCCTTGTTTTCGTTATTCATCCTTATCACCTTCCGTGTTTGTAAAGCCCATAAACCAACCAATCAAATCCTGCATGACGGTGGTATTTAAGCTGTATACGATGTTTTGGCCATGGCGCTCGTCGGTCACCAACCCGGCGTTTTTGAGCGTCGCCAAGTGATGGCTCAACGACGGCTTGCTGATGTCAAAATGCTCGGCAAGCTCCCCGGCCGTGCGATTGCCCTCGCGCAGCAGTTCCAAAATGTGA